>NZ_JBYTAG010000024.1:10104-85617 GCF_058787995.1 Cupriavidus sp. FW305-27 | reverse complement strand
GGATCAACCGGCCTTGCCGGGCCGGCCGCGCTGGCCGAACCAGTGCAGTTCCAGGCATTCGCGCAGGCGCATGCGGGCGCGGTACAGCATCGCCCAGGCATTGGTCGCGCTGATCTGCAAATGCTGACAGATTTCTTCGGTGTCCAGCTCCAGCCACTCGCGCATCATGAAGATCCGGCCGGTGCGCTCCGGCAGGCGGTCAACGCACAGCTGCAGGATCTCGAAGAACTCGCGGCGCTCAAAGGCGCGTTCCGGGTTGCCCCAGTCGGATGGCGGGTCCTGGTAGTGGCCGTTGCGCGTGAACAGCGCGTCGAAGGCATCGTCGTCGGATTGCCGCTGGCCCTCGGCATCGGTGGCCAGCGCCAGCCTGACCTCACGCTTGC
Organism: Cupriavidus sp. FW305-27; assembly: GCF_058787995.1. Lineage (NCBI taxonomy): Bacteria > Pseudomonadati > Pseudomonadota > Betaproteobacteria > Burkholderiales > Burkholderiaceae > Cupriavidus > Cupriavidus sp. FW305-27. The sequence goes on along the minus strand of NZ_JBYTAG010000024.1, from coordinate 85,234 downwards.
CGCTGCGCAGGGTGTCGATGATCTTGTGCTTGAGGATACCAACCAGGTAGGTGCGCAGCGTTGACTGGCCGACGAAGCGCTCAGGGTGCTCCAGCGCCGCCAGCAGTGTTTCCGAGACGGCATCCTCGGCCAGTGCCTGGTCGCGCAGCTGCAGGCGGGCAAAGCGCAGCAGGTAGGGGCGTATGGCCTGGAGTTCGGCGGGGTCGAGACTCATCGGGGATCGGGGCGCGGTTGCCTGGACGGATGGCCCATGATACCCGCGCCTTACCCGATCCCGTGGGATTGCCCGCCGACCGCGCGTCAGCGCCCGCCGGCGATACGCATCGGTCGGCCATTGGGGTCTCTCAGGAATTCGTTCGCGGTATAGCGATGCTCCTGCTTTTCGCCCATGACGAATACATACAGGTTGACGCTCGCCCAACTGCAGGCGAGCCCTTCGCTGGCAAGCACGCTGAGGCAGTTGTGCAGGTTTTCCCGCGTGGGCTTGTAGTGGCCGCTGTTGTTGTCGATCACGCGCAGCGAGCCATTCCTGATAGTCAGCGTACCTGCGCAAATAACATCATTGCCCGCGTTGAACGACGAGTGGTTGAAGAACATGGCGTCATCCAGCGGATCTGCATCTTTAATGAACAAGGAGCCGTACTTGTCCATCGCATAGGCTGTCACCTTGACCGCATGTGTCGTGATGCGCTGGTTATTTACGTCGTACAGAAGTCCGTCGTCTCCGACGATCGCCATATACCGCATGCGTTCGCTCTTTGTCAGATAGTTGACATCGCCTGTGACAAGGTTCTCCCGACCGATGGCATCGAGCAGCTGGAAATCCTCCAGCGTCAGTGCGTGCACATCTTTGCTGGCAATCGCCTCGGCCTCTGCGCGCCGTTGCGGGTTTGCCGGCATCATCTGCGAGAGATTCTTGTGCGTCAGATGGACACCGCTGCCCGAGATCGCCTGGACCTTGCCCGACTGGAGATAGGACAGACGCTCGTTCTGATAGTCCGCGCCCATCGGCCTGAGTTCGCGCACGTAGGGCGAGCGGTCACCGTGGTTGACACCGGAACCGAGCACCAGCAGCTTGCGCCGGTCGAATTTCATCCGCCCGCGCAAGTCCGGGGTGAGAATACCCAGCTGGGTCAGGCGCGCATAGAGTTCCTGCAACGCTTCGCTGCCGAGATTCGTGATTGCACGACGGCGCGTGACGAACAGAGCATTGATCTTTTCAGCGCCGCCAACCAAGCCCTGACGGCTTTCCGGCTTGCCGCGCTTGAGCTTCAGCCAGCCGATGCACGCCGTCACGATCGCGTTCAGGCTGGCGATCTCCCGCCGTGCGTCCCGTGCGCCGTTCATCTCTCGCCAATAGTCTTCCAGCGCGCAATCGACCGCGCGGATATTGCTGCCACGTGCCAGGAACTTCCAGTCCCTGGCGGTGGCGGCGATGAACGTCTGGTATTGGGTCCTCAGCATGCTTCAGCTCCCCTTGTCCACTTGATGTCAGAAAATGCCCGGGCTCGGATGCCGTGCCAGCTAGTTGTCCAGCAGCGCCAGATACCGCCCGATATCCCCGTCCTCACGCAGGATGTCCTGCATCAGATCCGCCAGTGGCATCTGCCCCCAGCGCACCGCGCGCCGCAGCAGGTATGGCGTGGGGCTGTGCGGCTCATGGCGCGCCAGGTAGTCGGCCACATCCCGGATCAGCTGGTAGGCATGCGCACGGTCCTCGATGCGGCCGTGCGCCAGCATGGCGGTCTGCCCCGGCCCCGCGGCGGGCAAGACCGGCATCGGCTCGGGATCGTCCACGGGATCGTTGTTACCGGCCGGCCCCGTGGCGGCGGGTTCGCCACGGTGAGCGCTGCCTGCTTCGTCCCCGCGCAGCGCCGCCACCGCCCGCACCAGCCGCGCCAGCGTGTCGGTTACGCGCGCCAAGCTCGGCGCTTGCGCCCCCAGCAGCGCGTCGATGCGCCGGTCAAACCCAGCCCATTCGGCGCTGGCGCCGTGCAGGTCGCGCCACAACGCATCCAATCGGGCCCGGTCGGGCGCGTGATGCGCGCGCTGCAGCAGCGCCTCGCGGCCCAGGCTGTCGTCGTCATCGACCGGCGCCAGGCTGCGTTCCCACAGGTCCAGCGTGATGTGCAGGGGTTTCTCGTCGGCCAGCGACAACAGCGGGACATGCAGCGCCAGCACCGCTGGCAAGGTCTCGTTGAGCCATGCGATCGGGGCGCAGCGTGCCTCCGCATCGCCGGCTTCCATGCGCGGCCAGGCGCTTTCCCAATACGCGTCCGCCAACGCCCCCAGCAAGCGCACCCCGGCGCAAAAGCCGGCCGCGCCGTGCAGATAGATCCACGCCTCGCACAGCCATGCCGCCAGCTGGAAGTCCTTGCTGCGCGTGGCCAGCGCCTCGCTGGCGAGCGCGGCCACGCGTTTCCAGTCAGCCTTGACCAGCGGGCGCTCCCATTCCCGCATCGGCAAGGACTCGTCGTCGTGCTGGCGCGCTTCGGCGATGGCGCGATAGACCGCGTCGTAGCGCAGCGAAGCGCCCGCGGGATCGTCGCCCGGCACCGGCGCAAGCAGTGCCTGCGCGGCCGGGATGCGGTCTTGCGTTGGCGTCGTCATAGGTTGGTCCATTCAGGAGCCCGGGTGGGAAAGCTTTGCGGCCACGGCAGCGGCATCTTCCTGCCCGCGGCCGTCAGCACCAGACGCAGGAACACACGGCCGCGCACCGGCCTGGGCGCCGCCGTGAAATCCGGCGCGGCGCTGCCCAGCGGAAAGTCGAAGCGCAGCAGTTGCGCCGTGCTGTCGGCGCGCCCGCCCGGATCCGCGATGCGATGGCGCGCAATGAACGACAGCAGCGACCACGGGTCGGCAAAGCGCCAGGTCATGGTCTTGCCGTCGGCGGCCAGCGCGCGCTGTTCGGCGTCAGGCAACGCGACCATCGGTGAGTCCTTGGCAAAGCGCAGCGTCAGCGTCACCGGACTGCCGTAGTCCCAGTGCAGCGAGCGCGGCGCATCGCGCATCGACAGGCTCTGCGCGCCGATCGTCAGGGTCCAGTCGATGATCTGGTTGCCGGCCAGTTCCGCGCCGCGGTTGACGCGGAACTCCGCGCTCACGTCATAGCCCGCGGGCGCGCCCTCCTCGACCGGATACAGTGGCGCGAGCAGGGTCCTGACCTGGTCGAAGCTGTCGATGAACTGGTGCACCGGCACGCCGGACGCGATATTCCTGAGCGGCCCGTCGCCACGCGCGGCCCGGTACGTCGCCGAGAGCGGTTCATAGCGCTTGAGCACGCGGCCAAGCTCGGCATAGTCCGCCGTGCGCACCTCGCCGGCGTTGGCGGCGCCGCCAAACGGCACGCGCCCGGCCAGCCGTTCATTGAACGTGGCCGAGAACCCGTCCCACTGCCGCTGCAGGTCGGCAAAATAGCCTTGTGCACAGCGCGCGAGCAGGCCGTCGTACAGGCGCACGTGCAGCGCGGCAAAGTAGTCATCCCCGCCGGCAGGCCGCGCCGCAAAGCGCGCCAGGCACACGCCCTGGCCGGACTCGGCCGCCGCGGCCTGCACGAACTGCTCCAGCATCAGCAGCCGGCTGTTCGGGTTCTTGAGCCGATAGCGTTCCAGATCGCGGTTCAGCGCCTGCCAGCGCAATGCCAGGCCGGAGCCGGCGTCGGCGGGCGAGAGCGCGGCAAGATACACCGCGGCCTCGCGGCCCAGGGCCTGCGCACGCGCCGACTGCTGGTCCAGGTACGGCCCCAGCGCCGCCGCGTCGTTCAGCCCGAACGCCGTCAGCAGCGGCGAGCGCGGCGCACGGGCCCCGTCGCCGGCGCTGCCCTGCCGGATCGCGTACAGCTCGGACTGCTGCAGCAGCTCGTCCACCGCGCGCAGCCGTGCCAGCGCATCGCGCGAAACCAGCGCATCGAGGTCATCCACGCGCGACATGGCATGCATCTCGCCCAGCATGGTCTTGATGCGCGCGATTCGGCCCAGTGCAGCCTCGAAGCCGGCGCTGCCGCCATCGGCCTGCAGCGGCGCCATGATTGCCGCGGTCGCGACCTGGTCGGTCACCAGCCGCGCAAACTGCTGGTCCACGCTTTGCGCAATCGCATCGCGCCAGGGGCCTGGCAGGCCCGTCAGCCCCTCGTCAAGAAAGCGCTTGCGCATGTCGCCCAGGGCGATGGCCTGGTCAAGCTGCTGGCGATCCCACAGCACCGCCGACCCGGCCGGCACCGACGGCAGCGCCAGGTCGCGCGGCGGCGCCATGAACGGCTGGTTCAGCAGGGCGGCGAGCCGGTCGCGCAAGGCCAGCCGCTCGGGCGTGACCACGAAGCGGCCGTCCTTGTCCTGCCACGCGATCCCGCTGTCGGGTCCGCTGAAGCGCTGCGCCAGCTCGCCGGTGAAGGCCTGGAAGCCGCTTTCAGCGCGTGCGCGCGCGGCTGCCACCAGGTCTTCGCCGAGCAGCCGGTTCTGCGCGGCCTGCGCCAGCGTGCGCGCGTAGACGGTGCCCGCGGCGAACTGGGGCTGCCTGATCCAGCCGCCCTTGCCGGACGCCAGCAGTTCCTGCTGCGTGCCGATCGCCGCGACAATGCCGCGGTAGTCGGCCAGGACCCGGTTGACGCCACTGCCGGCATTGGCCCCGCCGGCCAGTTCATCGAGGCTGGACCTGACGGCGCGCTCGGCCACCAGCAGCGGGTTGTTGTTGAAAAGCCGCTCGTCGAGCTGGCGCGCGCCCTTGTCGAAGGTGCAGCGCAAGGGCGGCACCAGCGCGGTCAGTGCCCTGCCGCCGGTTGCCAGGCTTGCGGCACCACGCCCCTTGCCAGGGTCGCGCTGGAAATACGGCAGGCTGCCCGAGACCTCGCCCTGCAACTCCGCCCCCAGCGCATAGCGCACCACCAGCCGCAGCGCATCGGCGTTGGCAGGCTGCGGCGTTTCCAGCCGGTGCAGCGCTTGCAGCGCAGCGTCGAACTGGTCGACCGCGGCAACGTACTGCTGCAGCGCGCGCATCTCCGGCATGTCTTCCAGCGCCAGGCTGCGTGGCGGCAGGGCCTCGCCCCGTGCGCCCGGCGGCGCCAGGCAGCTGTCGCCGATGATCAGCTGGCCGGTGCTCGGGTCGCGCCCCACGCCTGTCAGCGTGTCGACGCGTGCCAGCAGTTCGCGATCGATGGTGTCGAGCGCGATCTCGCCGAAGGCGCGCTGGAAGCGATCGTGCACGCGCCCGTCCAGGTCGTCGATAAAGGCCCACGAGCCCGGCATGAACCAGGACGAGACCGACTGCGCGCTCAGGCGCTGGTTCATCGCGATCAGCCCCAGCGCCTGGCGCCGGTACCAGTCCGGCGGCAGGTCCTGGCCGCGCTGCGCGGCCAGCGCGCGCTGCTGCGCGCCGGCACGCAGTTCGCCAAGCGCGGCCAGCAGTTCGGCATGGCGATGTCCCATCTGCCATGCCGCGACCAGCAGTCCCCCGGCCCACGCGCACAGCACGGCCATGCCGCCCCAGCGCAGCGCTCGGTGCACCAGCGGCCGCGCCAGCTGCTGCGAGCGCGATGGCCGCGTCAGCCCGTACTCCAGGAAGATCTTCTTCTCGAACAGGTCGCGCAGGAACGCCGGTTGCCGCATCAGCTCGTTGAGCAGGTCGGCGGACGAGCTGGCGCTGGCTGCCGGCGCCAGCTCCGGCGCGTGCGCATCCTCTGGCGCCAGTGCGTCAGGCTGCGCCGCACGCAGGCGCGGCGCGGCGAAGGCCGGTGCATGCGCCGCCAGCTCGCCGCTGTCGCCGGTCAGGTAGACGCCGCGCAGATAGAAGGGCTCGTGATAGGCGCTGGGCCGCAGCAGTTCGTCGACATAGCGCGTGAGCTGCCCGCGCATGGCTTCGATGCGCGCCGGCAGCAGCAGCGACTGGCAGGCATCCACCTCCTGCGCCCCTATCGCCAGCAGCTCGGCCACACCGTCCGACACCGCGCGCACCACGCCCGACATGGCCGCATCGATCCAGCCCGACTGGTAGGTGGCCGACAGGTCGTACGGCGAGGACCAGCCCAGCATGCCGGCGCGCATCGGCTCTGGCAGCGCGCGCGCAAAGTGCGCGAAGCCCGGCAGCGACTCACAGCCCGTCACCACCACATAGACCGCGAAACGCACCGCAAAGCGGTTCTGCGCCAGCCATAGCCGCCGGTGGGCCAGCTTGGCCCGGCGCACCAGCTCAAGCTGTGCGTCGGTGTCGTCGGCCAGCAGCATCGCCGCCGGCACCGTCACCACCACGCTGTCGAAGGGCCGTTGCGGGCGATAGCCGCGGCACAGGCCAAGGAACTCGTCCCAGGGCTTTTCATCGGTATCGTCGTCAGGCGAGCCCAGATAGGCCGCATTGATGTCGATGACCACGCCGCGGTCAAAGAAGTGCCATGAAATACCCTGCGTGGCGGCCGCATTGGCAGCGTCGGAGCTCAGCACGCTGGCCACGCCGGACTGAGCGATCGGCAGCGGCCGCGCATCCTCGCCCTCATTCAGGACCAGGATCCACGGAATGTTGTAGCGCTCGGCGCGCGAGGCGATATTGCCCTCGACCAGCTCGATCGCCTGGCGGAACGCGGTGCGCAGCGAATCGGTGCGCAGGCGCACGATCTTGCGCTCGGCCGCCGGCTTGGCGCGGGCCCGCTGCGCAGCGAAATACAGCACCGCGCCGAGCACGGCCAGCGCCACCAGCGTCAGCACGCCGATCGAAATCAGAAACAGGTTGCTGGTCAGCATGCGCCTGCCCCCCGGGCGCGGATGGGCTGCCGGCGCGTCATGGCGTGCCTCCGGCCACGGTGTCGGCCCGCAGCGCTTCGCGCACCGGCCAGGATTGCCACAGCCACGTCACTTCGGACAGCGCCAGCAGGGTGGCCAGGCCCAGCAGGAACACCACGGTCCAGCGCGTCAGCGTGGGCAGCTTGCGCGGCGCGATATGCGAGAGCGTGTGGGCGTACGCGAGTTCGCTGAGCACGCGCTCGCGTCCGCCCAGGTCTGGCCGGCGTTGGTAGATGAACTCATACAGTTCCTCGCGCAGACTGCGCAGCCGCGCTTCGGCATCGGCGCCGCGAAAGCGCCCCTGGAAACCAAGCCCGAGCGTGAACAGGTACAGCCGTGCCAGGTTGCGGCGCGACGGCTCGCGGTCCAGCAGCAGCTGCTCGATACGGCGAAACACCTGGTCGCCTGCCACGTTGGTGCGAAACAGCGTCGATTCGAGCAGATGCCCATGCCACGCGGCGCGGCCGGCCCAATCGGCGTTCAGCAGGATTTCATCGGCGAGCACCGCCTTCAGGTAGCGGGCATCGGCCACGTCCTCCATCTCGAAGCGCGAGCTGTCGCGCCGCGATTGCAGGGTCTGCACTTCCAGCAGGTTCAGCAGCTGGCGGTTCATGCCTTGCGCGGCAGCTTCGCCGCTGAGGTCGGGTTGTTCGGAGAACCGCTCCTGCAGCTTGACGAGTTCATCCAGAAACGCCCGGAACTGCCCGGTGGCAAGATCGTCTTCCTCGGTTTCCGGTCGGTAGCGCGCCATAGTCTGTTTGCCTTGATAGTCTGCCGTCAGCCCTTGACGAACAGCAGCATTTCCTGCGGCCGCTGCACGCTGGCGCCTTCATTGGGATTGCCGATCACCATCGCCTCGTTGGCATGGACCAGCGCGGGATCGGCTTCGATCTCGAACAACAGGTAACCCGAGCCGGAACGCACCCCAAGGTCCTCGGCATGCTCGACCACACGGCGCACCGCGCCCAGCACGCGCCGCGTGCGCAGCGACGGGTAGACCGACTGCGAGCCCACCACAGCGCCCGACATCCAGGCCAGCAGGTCGCGCTCTGACTGCCCGCGCAGGCCCACCACCAGGCGCTCGCCGATCCAGTCCGGCTGCAGCACGATGTCGAACGCGCCGTGGCGGAACTCGAACTTGTGCTCGCGGTACTCTTCGCTGACCTCGGCCAGGGTCTCGCGCAGCGCGCGCAGCAGCGGCGTGAACACGGCCATGGGGTCGGCGTGTTCATAGTCGTCCGGCACCGGCGGCAGGCAGCCCGGCTTGAGCAGGCTGAGCGACCCCAGCACCGAGGCCAGCGCCAGGTAGAGTGCAAGCGGGTGCAGATGCGGCGTGCGCAACACCGCCTCCAGCAGCGGCAGCGCGGTCACCAGGCTGCGCAAGCGGTCCTTCAGTTCCAGCTGGGTCAGGCGGTCGTCCGCCCGGGATGACGGGACCGCGGTCTGCCTGGCCACGAACGCGGCCTTGCCGCGCAGCTGGGCCACCAGCGACGCCACCGCCGTCCACAGCGCGCTGCCGCGTGCCACCTCCAGCAACGGCGGCAGGCGGTCGCCGAGCCGCACGATCTCGTTGTCCTTGTAGACCGCGCCCAGGCACAGCGACACATGGAGCGGCGACGGCCTGGCGCCGGCATCGAGTGCCAGGCTTGGCAGCAGGCGCGGAATGTCGGCGGGCGGCGCTTCGGACACCTCATCCTCCACCGGGGCGCCCGCCACCGAGCGGAACCGCCGCACCTGCCCGTCCTTGCGGTTTGCGGCCGCCACCGGCAGGGTCAGGTAAAGCGCCAGCATGCCGCCGGCAAGCGCGTCGGCAAACGGCTCGAGCGCCAGCTCCAGCGGCGGCTGGCGGGCATCGTCGCGCGCGTAGGACACGGCAGTGCCGTCCGGCATGATGGCTTCGAGCTGCAGCACGCGCACCACGCCCGCCGGCAGCAGCCCGGCGTCGAACACCAGCCGGCGCACGCCCCAGCCAAACGGTGCGGCCGCGAGTGTCTGCCACGCCACCAGCGAATCGAGCCGCCCGGCCAGCAGCTGGAGATGCTGGGGCGCCAGCAGCATGCCCTCATGCCATTCAACCCGATCGACCGGCAGCGCGCGCTCAGACATGGGGGGCTCCCGGGCCGTACGCGGCCGTGGCAGGAAAAACCAGGTTCATTTGGTCACAAGCACGGTAAAGGCGGCGCTGTCGAGCTGCACGGCAAGCGTGCCGTTGAATTGCTCGACGCGGGCGCGATGCGCGCCCGGCGCCTGGTAGTTGGCGAACACATAGGCCGCGGCGACGCGCGGCCCCTCCAGGTCTTCGGCCGGCACGTCCAGCCGCTGGCCGGGCACCAGTTCCCAGCTGCGATAACGCAGCCCGCTCGGATAGGTGCTGCCCAGGTCGCTGCGCCCGGCAAACCACTTGGCCGCGGGCAGGTCCGCCAGCCGGGCCTGCAGGGCCTCGTCGCTGACCAGCACCACGTCGACGGCCACCGGGCTGTTGCCGTTGGCATCCGCCGCCGCCGTCAGCGTGACTTGCTTCCATTTGACCTTGTCCCCCTTGAAGCCCAGCCATGAAGAGGCCGCGCAGCCCCCGAGCAGGCCAGCGAGCGCAGCCGCCGCCAGCAGCGTGCCGGCGCGGCGCAGGGATAAGAGATGCACGGGCGTCGTCATCATCAGACTCCTTCGTGGTTGCGGATGCGGCATCATTTCGCACCCACCCCGATGCCCATCAGCACGATCAGCAGACCGGCCAGCAGCGCGCAGGCGCTGGCCAGCGCCAGTTGCGCGCGCGTCAGCACCAGCCGCACCGCCGCGGCCTGTGCGGCGGGCAGCCGTGGGCCCGGCACGTGCGCGCGCCCATCCGCGCCCTCCATCCGCTGCGCCGCGACGCGCTCCATCGGCAGGCCCACCGACACCAGCGCAATCACCGCGCAGGTGCAGACCAGGCTCAAGGCATTGCGCGGCCCATCGCAGATCGGGTCGATCGCCAGCAGCAGCACCGCGGCTGCCTCAGCCGGCAACTGCAGCACCGACAGCGCAACGCCCGCATAGGCGATCGTTCCCAGGCCGCCCTGCCCCGCCGAGAGCCAGGCCGCGATGGTGGCGGCCATCGCGATCCATGCCACGTCGCCGGCGCCCACGGGGCGCCCGTACAGGTTGGCGACGAACACCGTGACCAGCGCGAAGTACAGCGCCGAGCCCCCGCGCACGAACACCGCGCCCAGGGGCACCACCAGCTCCACCAGCCCGCGCGGAAAACCCAGCCGCGCGCTCATGGCCTCGATCGTGTGCGGGATCGGCGCGGTGGCGCTGCCTGAGGCCAGGCCGACCAGCATGGAGCCATTCAGCTCGGTCACCACCTGCGAGAACGGCAGCCGCGCGCAGGCGGCAATCGCGGCCGCGGCCACGCCGCTGAGCAGCAGGCAGAGCATCAGGAACGTGACCAGCACCCCGGCCATCGCGCCCATGGTGGCGCGGTCGGCATGCATCGACAGATGGGCCGCAAGCCCGAATGCCAGCACCGGGATCAGCAAGTTGGCGTGGGCGATGATCTGCTCGAAGGTGCGGTAGATCCCTTCGAACACATTGCTCAGCATGCCGGTCTGCTCGCGCGACAGCGCTGCGAAGGCAAGCCCGAACAGCAGCGCCCCGGTGAGCACGCCCAGCGTCTGGCCATGCGCCAGTGCGCGGTAGAAGTTGTCGGGAATGATGTTCCCGAGCGCGTGCGGCAGCTTGTCCGTATTGGCCTCTGCCTTGCCATGCAGGTCCACGCGCACCTCGCCGCCATCGGCCACGCCGCTGAGGATCAGCGCGCCAAGCTTTTCGCTGGCCTGTGCAGGGAGTTCCGCGCCCGGCGCGGTCAGCAGCCCCGCCAGCGCGCCGGCCAGCGCGCACACCCCCACCACCCCGGCAGCCGTGCCGAAGATGGCGCCGAAACGCGCCCCGGCGCGCGGCAGCGCCAGCACCTGGCGCAGGCCGAAGAAGGTGGCCACCACCAGCAGCGGCACCGCGGCCATGTTCACCACCGACAGGTAGAGCTGTCCGACCAGCCAGGCGAAGCGGCCCAGCGGCCCGGCCACGGTGCCGGCGAGCGCGCCCGCCACCAGGCACAAGAGCAGCCCGGGCACGCTGTGCGAGAGCCAGTTCAGGGCTTTCATGCGGCCTTGTTCCAGCCGCGCGCCAGCGCGAACGCCACCGTCGCCCGTGCCAGCTCGTTGGTGCTGTCGACCAGCATGAGCGGCGGCGCGGCCAGGCCGCGCGCCGCCACCGGGATTTCCGTGCAGCCCATGATCGCGGCGCCGACGCCGAGCGCCGCGATCCGCGCCAGCGCGCTGCCAAGCGCCTCGCCGGCCTGGTCCAGGGCGCCGGCCTTGACCGCCCGGATGCAGGCATCGACCTGCAGCTGCACCGGCTCCGGCGGCACCACCGCCGCGATCCCGCGCGCGTCGAGCGCTGCCTGGTAGATGCCGGAGGCCAGCGCACCGCGCGTGGCCAGGATGGCCACGCTGCCGGTATCGGCAGGCAAGGCCGCCACGCAGATCCGCGCGATATGCAGGATCGGCGCCGCGCTGTGCGCGCTCAGTTGCGCATACCAGTGGTGCGAGGTATTGCACGGGATCACCACCAGCCCCACCTGGTTGCGGTTGAGCAGCTCGATGCCGCGCAGCAGGTAGGGCAGCGGCAAGGCATCGCCAGCCAGGATCGAGCGCGAGCGGTCAGGAGTCTGCGGCAGGTGCGCCACCACCATCGGCAGGTGGTCCTGGTCACGCACGGCATCGGTAAGCCGAACCACGCGATCGAGAAAATCCACTGTCGCCAGCGGCCCCATGCCGCCCAGCACCCCGATCATGGTCATGCCAGTACTTCCGTTGTTCATATGAGCCGACCCTAAAGCTTCAGCGGCCGCGGGCAGATCACCGACACCGCCGCGGTATTGCCGACCACCAGGATCAGCGTGCGCAGCATGTCGCAGACCGGGTCGACGGCAAGGAAGAGAATGAATGCGGCCTCGAATGGCAGGCCAAGATAGGCACAGGTCATGCCGACCAGCGAAACGATCACCAGGCCCGTCATGCCGGCCGAAGCAAAGCCCGCCAGCACCGAGGCCAGCAGCACCGTGGCGATATCGACCAGGCCCAGCGGATGGCCGTACAGCTGCGCGATGAACAGCGTGGCGCAGACGTAATAGACCATCGGCCCCACGCGCAGCAGCGAGATCGCCAGCGGCACCAGCAGTTCCACGCGCACCCGGGCAAAGCCGAGCCGGTCGACCAGGCACTCGATCATGCTGGGCATGCAGGCCGCGCTGTTGCGCGTGGCCAGCGCCAGCGCAAATGGTGAGCGCAGCGCGTCCAGCGTGGCGCCCAGGCTCTGGCTGGAGCGCTTCCAGATGATCCCGACGGCCAGTGCCAGCAGCAGCACCGACGCGATAGAGAACGCCAGCACGAACTGCATCATCGCCTGCAGCGGCTCCAGTCCGGACTTGCCCAGCTGCGCCGCGCTCATGCAGAACAGGATCACGGGCAGCGGATAGCTGAGCCAGTGCATCAGCTTCTGGCAGGCGTGGTAGACCGTTTCCAGCGACAGGCTCAGCCCGATGGAAATGCGCTCGGGCACGCGCCCCACGGCCAGGCCGAACATCAGCGCGAACACCAGGGCCTTGAGGGCGTCGCCGTTGGCGAGCGCGGCAAAGATATTGGTCGGGATCAGGCTGGTCAGGACTTCGGACAGGCTCAGCGACTTCTCCTGGATATCCTCGCCGTAGAGGTTCATCACCGTATCGCTGGACGTGGCATCGCTGCCCACCATCGCGCCGAAGGTCTCCATGGTGGCGCTCGACAGGTTGCTGCCCGGGCGCATCACGATCAGCACCAGTGCCGACACCAGCGCCACCAACAGCGACGCGCCGACAAACACCGTCACCACGCGGATCATCAGCCGCGAGGCCCCACCATCGCGGAACAGCCGCTGCAGGCTGAAGATCACCGCCGACACCATGAACGGCAGCGTGGTCATCTTGAGCAGGTCCACGTAGACATCGCCCACCACGCCCAGGTGCCGGGCCAGCGCGGGCCAGAGCAGCCCGGTGGCGCCGCCCAGCGCCAGGCTGCCGATCACCACCCACGGATTGAGGGCAATGGCGTAGAGCTTGCCGGCATCCAGCTTCATGGACGCGGCGCGCTGTGCCTGGGCCGCGCCCGGCTTCATGGCGGGCGCGCTCATCGCGTGGCCGCCTGCAGCACGTCCGCCACCTCGAGCCGCTTGGGCCGCTCGGCGAGGAACTGGTTGACAAAGCCCAGCAGCGCCGGCGCCGACACGTTGACGGCGATGCCCAGCGTGTCCTCAAGATCCTGCAGCGTCACCACGCGCAGGCGCAGCGCAGCGGTCGGATCCGCCTTGAGCACGCGCTTGACCTCGAACTCGTCGCGGTACACCGCGGCGACGCGGCCGTCGTTCAGCGCCTTCAGGGCTTCATCCCAGGTTGGATAAGCCGTGACGTAGGCCTTGGGGAAATTGTTCACCACATACTCCGAGTACGACGAATTTCCGACCACGCCAATCGAGCTGTCATAGGCGCGGATCACCTCCGGCACCGGCCGGCCGCGTGCCATCTGAGCGAACTTGACGCGATTGAGCAGCAGCGCGCGGTTCAGCCGCAGGTAAGGTGTGCTGAAGCTGATGATCTGCATGCGCGGCAGCGTGCGCGACAGCTTGCTGATGGCCACGTCGGCCTGTCCCTGCGCCAGCAGCTTGACCACCCCGTCGAAGGTGGTGGCGTCGCGGTTGAAGCGCACCCGCACGTTGAGCTTGCGCGCAAGCTCGCGCGCGAGGTCGATATCGAGCCCGCTCAGCTCGCCGTTGCGCTCCTGGAAGAACGGGGGCTGGTCCACCTTCAGCACCGCGACCACCAGTTCGCCGCGGCTGGCGATGCGGGCGAACTCCGGCGCCATCAGGCGTCCGTCAGGCATCAGCACCAGTCCGTTCGGTGTGGAGACTGGCGCAGGGGCGCCTTCCGGCAACCCGCCCTGCGCGGCAAACGATGCCGCCGGGTGGGCCGGTGCCGGCGTGTAGGTGGCCTGCGCATGGCCAGCGGCCGGCAGGGCAAGCGCGGCGCCCGCGAGGGCGCGCGCCAGCCAGCGCCACGCGCGTGTTGCCGCGCGGCGGGAATCAGGGACGGGAGTCAGCGACATGGCGTCAAACGGTTCATGTTTCAGGGAGTCGAGGGCGCGCCTGGAGCCGCGGCAAGGCCAACGGCAATGGCGGGCGCCTGGGTGGCGGCGGGCAGCGTGGCAGTGGCCGGGGCCGCGGGCGCCACGGCCATGGGTGCGGTGTCCGCACGCTGGAGTACGCCAGGCCGTCCCAGGCGGGCGCCGATCTCCACGCCCATCAGGAACAACAGCGCACACAGCAGCACCGCGCAGGTCACGGCGATTGTCACCATGCGCGAGCTCATCGAGAATACGTAGGTCATGCTTGCCTCGGCGGTCATCAGGGGGTCATCACGGTGGCCTGCGCCGGCGCGACGATCTGGATCACGCCGCCCCATGCGCACATCAGTTTCGAGCTGTCCTGCAGCGCCGGCGCGCCGCCGATCTGCACGGTCGGCGCGCCCGGCAGCCACGGCGCCGACGTCGCCGGCACGCAGGGCATCGGTGTCAGCACGCCCTGCGCCGCGGCGGTGGCCGCGGCCACCTGCGGGTTGCCCAGGCAGTTGCACATGCCGAAGGGCGGGATGTTCACCATCGGCAGGTGGTCCATCACGCTGGCCGCACCGGTGCCGGCCAGCACGCGGCCCAGCGGCAGCACGACCAGGCTGGACGGCGCCAGCCCGAAGCTGCACTGCATGGTCGCGCCCATGGTGACCTGCAAGGCCATGGCTAACCCCTCAGCCAGCGTTCGAGACGCTGTGCAAAGCCGGCGGGCACTGCCGCGCCCTCCTCGCCATCGGCGGGTGCGATCGCCTGCCAGTCGCCGCGGGGATTGCCGTCGGCGTAGCTGCGCACGGCGATGACCTCGCCTTCCGGGTCGAACCTGCGCGCCATGCCGTGCAGCAGGTCGTTGCGGTACGGCAGCGACTGCGCCAGCGTGCCGCCGGCGCCGTACTCACGGGTCTCGCCCTCGAGCCTGCCGGCGCGGTAGCGGCTGCGGCGCACCACCGCGCCCTCATGCGCATAGACGGCCTCGTCCTCGAGCCGGCCCTGCCGGTAGACGCAGCGCGCGGTCACCTCGCCGGACGGCGCGTAGCACACGCTCTCTCCCGCGAGCTGCCCGTCGGCGTACAGCTGGCGCGTCTCCAGCCGGCCGTTGCGGTAGGTGGCGCTGGTGCCGTGCAGGCGGCCGCCGGCATAATGCGCTTCGTATTCGAGGCTGCCATCGGCGGCATAGGCACGCAGCAGCCCCGCCAGTTCGCCATGTTCGTATTCGGCATCCAGGCGCAGCGAGCCATCCGGATGGAAGCACTCGAACCTGCCGTGGGGGCGCCCGCCGGCCAGCGGCACGCGCGACACCAGGCGGCCATCGCCGTCATAAGCTTCGGCCATGGCGGGTCCTGGATCGGGCGGCGTCGGGGCAGCTAAAGTCATGGCTCTGTTCCGCGGCTCAGTTCAGTTTCACCAGGGCGCCCTTGAGCTCGAGCATGCCGCCGCTTTCCACCGTCTGCGCGGCCGACGCCTTCTGCCGGACCATCATGGCTTCGTTGCTCAGGGTGGTACCGGCCTTGCTGCTCAACGTGGTGCCGGCCTCGCACTGCAGCGAGGTTCCCGCCTTGAACGCGATCGATCCACCGACCTCGATCACCAGGTTGCCGGCCACCGTGAGCTTGTAGTTGCCGCCAACGTCGTGCGCAAACGCCGCGCCGCTGGTGTGGGTCTCGTCGCCGTCCGCCTTGACCTGGCGCGTGCCGCTCACCTTGTGTGTTTCATTGCCGGACCGCACTTCGAGCGCAAGGTCGCCGGCCTTGACCAGGTGCGATTCGCCGCCCGCCTCCACCATGGTGGACAAGGTGTCTGCCACCGAAACCGTCATGGCGCGCTGGGCGCGCAGGAACAGCTCCTCGGCACCAGCCTTGTCTTCCATGCGCAGCTCATTGCCGGCCGACCCGCCCTTCGATGCGCGCGAACGGATCACGCTCTGCGTCTGCATGGCGGGCAGCGGCACCGGTACGCCGGACTGGCCGTTGTAGACGCTGCCGGTCACCAGCGGCCGGTCCGGGTCGCCATCGACATAGCTGACCACCACCTCCTGCCCCATGCGCGGCAGGAACAGGTGGCCCCAGCCGGCGCCGGCCCAGGCCTGCGCCACGCGGACCCAGCATGAGCTGTCCTGGTTGGCGCCGGGCGCACGGTCCCAGTGGAACTTCAGCTTGATACGGCCATGCGCATCGGTCCAGATCTCTTCGCCCTGGGACCCGGCCACGGTCGCGGTGTGCGTGCCGGCGACCAGCGGCCGCGGCGTGCTGAGCGGCGCGCGGAATGGCACCGACAGCGGCAACACCGACACGGTATTGCCATAGGCATCACCGCTCCAGGCATGCTCCACCGCACGCACCACGTAGGCGATATCGAGCGCGGGATCGACGTGGCCGTGCAGCGTGAAGCGGATGCCCGCGGCCAGGTGGTGGCACGCGCTCTCGCCCATGCCCGTCTGCGCCTGGGCCTGCTGCGCGCCGGCCCGGATCGCGGCCTTGCGGCTGGCGTCGGCGGCATCCTTGTGCCGGCCGGGAAACACGTACTGCTGCGCCACCGGCGCCGCGCCGGCCTGGGCGGTGCCCTGCGAGGTCCGGGCCTGCAGGTAGTCGTAGTCGGCCAGAACCTGCGTCGCGGCGCCAAGCTGGCGCGCCATGCCGAAGGCGAGCATCCGTGCCGCGCCGGCCTGCGGGCGCTCCATGTCGTGCATCGCCAGGTCGGCGCAGTGCGCGCCGGGCGGGTGGGCCGACGGGCTGTCGGCCAGCACCATGGTGTGCGCGCCGTCCGCGAACGTGAAGAAGTAGAAGATGCCTTCCTCCTCCATCAGCCGCGAGATGAAGTCGAACGGGCTTTCGTCGTACTGCACACAGTACTCGCGCATCGGGTAGCGCGTTTCCGTGATGCGGGCCTCGAACGCCACGTCGAAGGACTGCAGCACGCGGCGGATGATCTGCGGCGCGGACAGGTTCTGGTAGATGGCGCGGTCGCGCCCGAGGGTCAGCAGCCACAGCCGCGGCGCCAGTTCCGCGGTGTAGAAGCCATGGTTGTGGTCGGCGCCGGCGTGGGCAAAGCGCGTGACGACGCCGTTCAGGTAGCGGGGCGCGCCGCCCGGGTGCTGCAGCGTGACGGTGAGGCGCTGGCCCACGATGCGGCCCGCGTCGAGCGCCTTGTCCGCCGAGCGCATGCGCAGGCTGAAGCGGAACAGCTCGGACAGCGCCTCGCGCCCGGCAAAGCCGTCGAGCAGCAGCACGTCGCCGCCAAACGGCGTGGCCAGGGTCGCGAAGCTGCCGGCCTGGGTGGCCTGTGTCGGGATCATGCGTCAGCACCCCGCTTGCGGCAGGAAGCGGAACGCCACCCCGCCGCCGGTGTCGAGCGAGAGATGCACGCCGCCGAACGGCTCCGAGATCGACAGCTGCTCCAGCACGCGCCGCGCCAGTTCCGGCAGCACCGACTGGGTCAGGATATGGTCGACATTGCGCGCGCCGCTGTCGACCTCGGTGCAGCGCTGCGTGATCGCCTGCGCCAGCGCCTCGTCCCAGCTCAGGCGCGCGTTGTGGTTGCGCGCAAAGCGCTGCGCCAGCCGCGCCAGCTTGAGGTCGACGATATTGCGGATCTGCGCATCGCCCAGGTG
Organism: Cupriavidus sp. FW305-27; assembly: GCF_058787995.1. Lineage (NCBI taxonomy): Bacteria > Pseudomonadati > Pseudomonadota > Betaproteobacteria > Burkholderiales > Burkholderiaceae > Cupriavidus > Cupriavidus sp. FW305-27. Next base: position 67,673 of record NZ_JBYTAG010000024.1, on the reverse strand, counting down.
GTAGTACGGCACCAGCACCAGGCGCGCCAGGAACGCCGGGCTGAACTGCCTGAGCAGCGCCGGGCGCAGCTTCTCGACCAGTTCCTGCGGCGGCGGGCGCCGGCCGCCGCGCGAGGCCTCGGTGATCACGTCCTGCGCCGCGTTCGAGGTCAGCAGGATCACCGTGTTGCGGAAATCGATCGGCACGCCTTCGCCGTCTTCCATCACGCCCTTGTCGAAGACCTGGAAGAACAGCTCCAGCACGTCGGGATGCGCCTTCTCCATCTCGTCGAGCAGCACCACGCTGTACGGGCGGCGGCGCACCGCCTCGGTCAGCACGCCACCCCGGCCGTAACCGACATAGCCCGGCGGCGCGCCCTTCAGGCCCGACACGCTGTGGGCCTCCTGGAACTCCGACATGTTGACCGTGATCATGTTGCGTTCGCCGCCGTAGAGCAGGTCGGCCAGCGCATGCGCGGTCTCGGTCTTGCCGATGCCGCTCGGGCCGACCAGCAGGAACACGCCGACCGGCTTGCCCGGGTCATCGAGATCGGCGCGGAACGTGCGGATGCGGCGCGCGATCGCGTCGAGGGCCTCGTCCTGGCCCACCACGCGCTCGCCGAGCTTGTCCTGGAGGTACAGCACCGTGTGCAGTTCGTCGGCCAGCATGCGGCCGACCGGGACACCGGTCCATCCCGAAATGACCTCGGCCACTGCGGCCGAGTCCACGCATACCGGCACCATCGGCTCATCGTTCTGCACCGCCTCCAGGCCTTTTTCCAGGCGCGCGAGACTGGCGCCAAGCGACTCCGCGCTGTCGGCGTTGTCGTCGTCCTCATGCCTCGCCACACCGTCGGCACCGGCCTCGGCCTGGCTCTCCTTCTCGAGGAACGCCGCGATCCGGCGGCGCCAGGCCAGGATTTCCTCGACGGCCAGCTTCTCGGTGGCGAGCTTGTCGCTGAGCCGCGCGTGCTGCGCCCGGGCTTCGTCGCGCTGGCGCGTGACGGCAGCGATTTCGTCGGCGCGCCCGGTGCCGGTGGCCGCCTCATGGCGCAGGATGCGCAGCTGGTTCTCGGCGCTTTCGATCGAGCGCCCAAGCGCTTCGATCGCCTCGGGCACGCCGCTCTGCGCGGCCGCCACGCGGGCGCAGGCGGTGTCGAGCACGCTGATGGCCTTGTCGGGCAACTGCCGGCCCGAGACATAGCGGTGCGAAAGCTTGACCGCGTCGCGCACGGCGTCGTCGAGGATCTCCACGCCGTGGTGCGCTTCAAGCTTGCGCACCATGCCGCGCAGCATGTCCACGGCCGCGGCCTCGGCCGGCTCGTCCACCTTGACGATCTGGAAGCGGCGCGCGAGCGCTGGGTCGCGCTCGATGTACTTCTTGTACTCGGCCCAGGTGGTCGCGGCAATGGTGCGCAACTCGCCGCGCGCCAGCGCGGGCTTGAGCAGGTTGGCGGCATCGCCCTGCCCTTCGCTGCCGCCGGCGCCAATCAGCTGGTGCGCTTCGTCGATAAACAGGATCACCGGCACCGGCGAGGCCGCCACCTCGGCGATCACGGACTTGAGCCGGTTCTCGAACTCGCCCTTGACGCCGGCGCCGGCCTGCAGCAACGCCAGGTCCAGCGAGCGCACCGACACCTGGCGCAGCGCCGGCGGCACGTCGCCGGAGACGATGCGCTGGGCAAAGCCTTCGACCACCGCGGTCTTGCCCACGCCGGCCTCGCCGGTCAGGATCGGGTTGTTCTGGCGGCGGCGCAGCAGCACATCGATCAGTTGCCGGATTTCACTGTCGCGCCCGCGCACCGGATCGATCGCTCCGGCTCGCGCCAGCGCCGTCAGGTCGACAGTGAACTGCTCCAGCGCCGATGCCTGCCCGCTGCCGGGTCCGCGCTGCGGCATGCCGAACGCTGGCGTGGCCGCCGCTGCCGGGATTGCATCGGTTCCGGGCCCGCCGCCAACGGCGGATGCCCCCAGCAGCGCGGGCAGGGCCTCGCGCAGCGCCGCACGCGGAATCCGCAGCAGCGCCGGCGCCGATTCCAGCAGCATGCCGCGCAGGCTTTCCACCTCCAGCAGTGCCAGCAGCAGCGTGCCGGCGCGCACTTGCTGCTCGCCGAGCAGCATCGAACTGAGCAGCCAGGCCTCCTGGAACAGCGGCGAGAAGTTAGGCGACAGCGCCGGCGTGCGGCCGTTGCCGCGCTTGAAGCCGTCGATCGCCTTCTGCAGCTGCGACACCACCTGCGCGGGCGCCAGGTCGAAGTGCGCGAGGATCGCCTGCAGGTCCGTGGCGCCGCCTTCCAGCAATTGCAGCAGCAGGTGCTCGACGTCGACGCTGTAGTGCGTCTGCCGGACGCAAAGCTGGGCGGCCTGCTCCATCGCGTGCCGGCACTCGGGATTGAGGCGGCTGAGCAGCGTGCGGATATCGATGTCCATGTTTGTGCCGGTCAGGATGCGTGCGCTCGCAACGCCAGTTGCACCGGCGCGGGCCGTGCCTGGGCGCCGCCGGCCAGCCAGGCGGTCCAGCCCAGGCGCGCACCGAGCCCCAGCCCCGCGGGCTGGCGCGTGCCGAGATGGAGCGCGAGCCGCACATCGAGCGGTTGCGGCACATAGGCGCGCACCAGCGCCGCGACCAGCGCGTGGTCGCGCCCGCCGGGCAGCAAGGCCCGCAGGCGCTCGGCTCCGGGCACCTGCACATCAAGCCGGATGCCGGCGGCCTGGTCCCAGGTGCGCCGCCCCAGCACCGCACCGCCGCCGAGCGTGATACCCCCGGCTGCACCGCGTCCGCCGAGCCGCACGGCATCGCTGGCTTCAACCGGCAGCCAGCCGCCGAGACACTGCGTCCCGCTCACGCCCAGGCCGAGACGGTCCCCCAGCATGGCCAGCAACCCCGCCATCGAACGCGGCGCCGCGCCCAGCAGCCCGGCATGGCGCAGCCACGGCGCCGCGCCGGCGGGTGCATTGGCGGTTGAGGGCCCACGCTGCAAGCCGAGGTTGCTGAGCGCATCCAGGCACGCCGCCAGCGTGCCGCCGGTCGGGCGCTGGCCGCCCAGTGCGGGCGAGTGCTTGCGCCGGCCGCGATACAGGAAGGACAGGAAGCGGTGATTGAAGCTGTCGAGCAGGTCGCCCATCGCGGGGTCGCGCGCGGCGCGGCGTTCGAGCAGCATCTCGGTGTATGCGAGCGGCAGCGGCCCGCCTGCCCCCGCCAGCGACATCACGGGCGTCGTCAGCGTGAACGGGCGCCCGCCCCGGCCAGCGCCTTCAGCGGACGCGTGCACCGCGCCGATGTCGCGCGGCTGGAAGGCCAGCGAGACCAGTCCGCGCAGGCGCACCGCCTCCCCGGCGCCATTGCCGCGGCCGACCGGCTGAGCCCCCGGCACCGCGCGTTCGATCAGGCTGATGGCCTGGAACAAGTCGAAGCCGGCCGGGTTGGACGCCAGGCGGTCGATCAAAGCAGCTGCTGGCTGCCCGTCATCGCGGGCCATTGCTTCCATATCTCGTCTCCGCGGCGCACGACTAGCCGCACGAAGGAATTGACTGAGGCATACAGCGCAAGGAAGCGCGCCAGCACCGCTCCCAGCAGCAGCGGCGAGCCGCCGACAAAGGCATCGGGATCGAACTCGATCGAGACCTCGGTGCCACGGCAGTAGCCGCGCCAGGCCTCGGTGCCCACGTGCGCGGCCGCGCCGCGCGCGCGCACGCTGCGGATGCCCCGCACCTGGTCCTGCTGGCGGTGGCCGTCGCCCGCGAACAGCCGCAGCATCTGCTGCACCTCATGGCGCCCGGTGCCACCGCCGGCCAGGGTGCCGTGGTGCAGCGTCAGCAGCGAGATCAGCGGCCACAAGGTCTCGCTGCCCATGGGCGGATTGCGCTGCACGGTCGGCTCACAGAGGCAGCGCACCTGCGCGTACTGCGACACATCCTCCAGCACCATGCGCGCACCCACCGGCACCTGCTCCGCGAGCCGGCGATTGGTGCACAGCACGTTGGCGTACGCCACGGGTGCCGCCGGCAGGCGCTGCACGTTGCCCGCATCGATGAAGCTGAGATACATGTCGGTGCCGGACAGGTTGGCCCGCAAGGTCGGCTCGCGGCGCGCGTGCCAGAACAGCTCGCCTTCGGCCGGGTCGTCGGTGGCCGCCGCGAACGGCGGCACCGCCAGCGAGCGGTCGCTGGCCGGATCCGACAGCACCACCGACCGGATCGAATGGATCTCGGTCATCGCCTCGCGGCGCTGGTCTGCCACCAGCCGGTACTCATAGTGCCGGTGGTCGATCATGATGGGCTCGCTGGTCTGCGAGAACAGGTTGATCGCCGGCACGCAGCCAAGCCGGAACATGCCGGCATGCAGCCGGCCCAGCCCGGGTGCGCTGCGCTGCAGGCGCAGCACCACGTCGCAGCTGCGGCCCTTGCCGAGCCGGCCGGCGGGCAGGTCCAGGTCGAAGAAGTGAAACTTGCGCGCGAAGGCGAAATACTCCTGCATCAGCCCGTAGGCCGGCTGCGCATGCGGCGGCTGCGGCAGCACGTTCTCGCCGGGGCCGTAGCCGGCCTCGCGCCACGCGCTGGCGGGCAGCCACGCCGGCGGGCCATCTGGCGGCTCGACGCTGACGCCGGCCACGCTGGTGACCAGCAGTTCATACAACGGCACGGTCACCATCCAGTCGCCGTGCAGATGGATGCGCAGCGTTCCCAGTTCGAGCTCGGAGAAATCGACGCCGTCGGCGCATTCAAGCGTCAGCCGCAGGCCGTTGTCATCGGTCATGCGCGCGTGCGTGACCGCCAGCGGCCACAGCGTCGTGTCCCACGCCGTGCGAAAGCGGCACATCTCGCCGCCCTCGGTGCATGCATGCAGGCCGGTGTGGCGCGGCACGGCGTAGCCGGCGGTCACCTTGCCCTGGGCCGCGTCGAGATCGAACTGCACCACCGTCATCGACGGCACCGGCTGCACCAGCGACGGGCACACGTTCTCCAGCAGCGCCGCGGCAACTTGCGGGAACACCTGGTCCAGGTCGCGATGCACGCGCGCCGCCAGAAAGGCGGTGGCTTCGATCAGGCGCTCGGTATGCGGGTCGAGCGATTCGGTGCCATGCAGCGCAATGCGCGCGGCCACGTTGGGATAGCGCTCGGCAAACGCGGCGCCTTCCGTGCGCAGGTAGGCAAGCTCGCGCTTGTAGTACGGCAGGATGCCGCCGTCGCCGGCACCGTCTGCGATGCCCTCAGCCATGATCGCCCCAGCGCGGGTCAGCGGCCTGGCCTGCCGCGGCGAGCTCGAACGCCACGCGCACCGGCGCGGCGCCCAGCGGCAACTCGCCCTCGATCACCAGGACCGGGCGCGGGGTGTCGCGCTCGGCAAAGCGTACGCGCGCCTGGCGCAGGCGCGGCTCGAACATCGCGATCGCATGCGCAACCAGCGCCGCAATCGCGTCGCAGTCCGGCACCGACTGGAACGATCGGAAGGAGAAGTCCGGCACACCGTAGTCGAGCACGGTCCCGTCCGACTCCAGGAACTGCGCCGCCGTCAGCCGCGAGCGCGTATTGAGCAGCCGGGCAAGCTCGCGCGCCACCGACTGGCGCAGTGGCTCGCCCAGGAGCAACTGCGCCGAGGGGGCGTTCGCACCCGCCGACAGCCGCTCGAACAGCGGCATCGGCGACCCGGTGACGATGACGGACATGTGCAGCCCCGCTTACGCCGCCTTCTTCTGCGGCTCCGGCGGCGCGGACACTGCGCAGGCCATGTTCTCCACCAGGTCCCAGCCGAACGCCGCCGTGCCTTCCTTCTGCGCGTCGCCCTTCTGTTGCGTGAAGAACGCGGTGATGCGGGTGAAGTCGAGCGTGAACGTGTCGGAGGAATCGCCCATGCCGCCAGCGGTCTGGATGGACTCGACGATCGCGTCGCTCAGCGTGTAGGTCATCTCCGAGCGGAACGCACCGTCTTCGGTTCGTCCGATCTCGAGTTTCACATCGCCGAGCGACTTGCCGGCGGCGCACGCGGCGTACAGGCCGGGCGTGGCCTGGTCGGTCTTCTTTGACATCGTCATGCTCTGGAACTGCGCCTTGCCCGAGGTGCGCTTCGAGTTGGCCGGGTCATTGGTCACGGCCATCGCCACGCCGTGCGAGAACGAATAGATCTGGATGCGCTCGGCGGCACGGCCAGTCTGCTGCTTGTTGCTGCCCTTGATCTCGGGGATGTCGAGAATGATGGTGTCCATGGTGTCTGTGCTCTCTCAGTTCCGTTATGTCCGGGGATGCCGGGATGCGAGTCTGCCGGTCTACGCTGCCGCTGCCGGCAGGTCTGCAACCAGGCGAATCGATGCGGTCAGTTCTTCCATCTGGAAGTGCGGCTTCAGGAAACACGTGGCACGGTAGGCGCCGGGCTTGCCCGGCACCTCGGTCACGTCGACGCGCGCGGCGCTCAGCGGAAAGCGCGACTTGGCCTCCGGCGTCGCGGAGGGATTGAGCAGCACGTAGTCGGCGATCCAGTTGTTCAGGTAGCGCTCCACGTCCCCGCGCGCCTGGAAGCTGCCCACCTTGTCGCGCATGATCACCTTCAGGTAGTGCGCAAAGCGCGAAGCCGCCAGCACATACGGCAGTCGGGCAGACAACTGCGCGTTGGCGTTGGCCTGGTCCTTGTTGTAGACCTTGGGCTTGTTTGCCGTCTGGCTGCCAAAGAAGGTGGCGCTGTTCGAGCCCTTGGCGTTGACGATGGCGATAAAGCCCAGGTCGTTGAGCTCCTTCTCGCGGCGGTCGGTGATGGTGACCTCGGTCGGGCACTTGAGCGCGACGTCGCCTTCATCCGTCTTGTAGGTATGCGCAACCAGGCCGTCGACCTTGCCGCCGCCTTCAACGCCGCGGATGGCGGTCGACCAGTTGTACTTGGCATGCGCGTCGGTGATGCGCAGGCCCAGCTGGTAGGCCGAGTTGGCCCACAGGTACTTGCTGTGGTCGGTGCCGTCGACGTCTTCTTCGAAATTGAAGCTCTCGACCGGATTGGTCCTGGCGCCGTAAGGCAGGCGCGCCGCGTAGGACGGCAGCACCAGCGACACATAGCGCGAATCCTCGGTTTCGCGGAAGCCGCGCCACTGCGCCAGCTCCGCGCTCTCGAAGATCTTGGCCAGGTCGCGCGTCACGCCCAGCTCGGTGAAAGCGCGCAGGTCGAACAGGCTCGGCGCCGCGCTGGTGATGAACGGTGCATGGGCGGCGGCTGCCACCTTCGATATCCGCTCAAGCAGCGCCACGTCCTGCGGATGGCGGCCGAAGCTGTAGTCGCCGATCAGCAGCGTGTAGGGATGGCCGCCGAAGGTGCCGTACTCTTCTTCGTAGATCTTCTTGAACAGCACGCTCATGTCGTGGTCGACTGCGGTTTCAAGATCCTTCAGCAGCTCGGCCTTGGTCACGTTGAGCAGGCGCAGCTTCAGGCTGGTGCCGGTCTCGGTGCCGTAGACCATGTCGTGCAGGCCGGTCCACGCGCCTTCCAGCGCCTGGAACGCGGGGTCGTGCATGATCGCGTTGAGCTGGTCGCTCAGCAGGCGGTCGATCTCGGCCACGCGCTCGTTGATGGTTGCCACCAGGCTCTTGTCCGGGCTGGTGCGCATGCCCTCGTCAAGGATCTGCGAGGCCAGCTGGCCGATCAGCTTCCTGGCATAGCCGCTCTGCGACGGCTCCACCGCCATATTGCCTTCCTGCACGATACGGTCGAGCAGCGTCAGTTCACGCTCGGCTGCGGCCGTGGTGCTCCCCTTTGATTCGGCGCTCGCGTTGTCCGCTGCGGAGTTCTTTGCCATCTGGTTCACCCTTTGTGAATTCGTTGCGTCCTGCGGGCCTCGATGCCCGCGCCCGCCGCCGCGTCATGCCGGCGTGGCGTCTCCGGTTTCCGGCTGTGCCGCCGCGGCGCCGGAGTCGGCTTCGCTGCGCACCAGCTTGAGCTCATCGGCGTTGTTGACGATGCGCTCGAGCAGCACGTCGAGTTCGTCGTTGCCATCGAGCTTGCCGAGCAGGTCGCGCAGTTGCTGGCGTGCTTCCAGCAGCTTGGCCAGGCGCGGCACCTGCGCCACCAGGCTTTCGGGATGGAAGTCGCTGAACTTGTCGAAGCGCAGTTCGACCTTGAGATTGGTGTCGCCCTTCATGGTGTCGGGCACGGACAACTCCAGGCGCGGCGCGATCTTGCCCATGATCCCGTCGAAGTTGTCGCGGTCGATCTCGATGAAGCGCCGTTCCTTGAGCTTGGGCGGCGGCACTGCCGGTTGCCCGGACAGGTCCGCCAGCAGGCCGACCACCATGGGCAGTTCGCGCTTCTCGACCGCGTCACCGACCTCTACGTCATATGAAATCTGGACCCGAGGCGGGCGATTTCGCCCTACCCACTTCTGCAGACTATTGGACATGGAACTCTCCGGAAGGACTCGAATGTGTCCGGTCAAATCATCGGTTTCGCACGGCAGCCCGTGCTGAAGGCAAAACCAGTCCCCCGGGCCGGCGCAACCGGTCCGAAAAAGGTCGAAGCGCATCGCGCCGCAGGGCCGGCATGGCGGCTGCGGAAGACGGATGCCCTCGCTGGCAAACCCACTTTTTGTTACCCGTTCCTACCTGGCGCAGTGCGCAGGCAGCAGGCTGCACGCGCTCGACCCCGCTGGTGGCTCCGCGCCAGCCGGCTCGCGCATGGCGTGCTGCGGCACGACGAAGGCACCTTGTCTTTGCGCGCCGTTCCATCGTTGACCCTTTCTGTGTTTCTAGTTGCGGCGCGCAAATTCAAGCGGAATTTAAGGTGACGGTGAGGTCGGGCACAATCCCTGAGAATTGGTATTTTGATCAGCAGGGCTACCGCCCGAGGTTGCGCCGCGCGGTATCGCAAACCTGCCTGGCTGGCCCCCAGCCTCATTCGGGGGAGATGGCTTGCCCCAACGCGGCAGCAGCCTCTGCCTGATTTCAGGTATAGGAAAAACCGCCTGATTGGGCTTTACTTCTACCCAAGGCCCAGCTGCATGCCATGTAATACCGTGGCATGCGCCGCTACCAAGGGTCAAACCAGAACGAGAAAGGGGTCAGCCATGTCAATCGCATACGACAGTTGCCGTATTGCATCACTGCGGGTCCGATGGTGAAATCAGCGCCGCTGATCATCTGAACTGCACCCGACCGGGCATGCAGCTCGCATCCCTGGTCGCACCAGCCCCCATGCCTTTCTCCATGCCAACGAACGCGACGCTCTCCGATAGCCGCCGAAACGTCATGCGTGGCCAACTGCTGCTGGTCGGGCACGAGAGCCCGATGCTGACGCGCCTTTGCGGGATCCTCACCGTGCTCGACTACGCGGCCGGCGCGCTCTCGTTCGCGGGCACCATCGCGCAGGCCTGCGCGCTGGTGGATCAGGGTCCGTTCGACATGGCGCTGGTCGACACCAGCCTGCCCGATGGCAGTGGCATCGAGCTGATCCGGTGCCTGCGCGAGCGTGCCCCGGATCTGCCCATCGTCGTGATTGCATCACCGGGCACGGACACGGAAATCGTCGGCGCGCTGATCGCCGGCGCCACCGGCTACCTGCTCAAGGAGCGCGACGACATCGAGCTGACGGTGTGCCTGCGGGGCGCGCTGCGCGGTGGCACGCCGATCGATCCGTCCATTGCCAAGCGGCTACTCACGACATTGGTACCCAAGGCCGCACCCGCCGAGACCAGGCTTTCACCGACGGGAAGCGTAAAGCCGCTGCTCAGCGCACGCGAGACCGAGATCCTCGTCTTCATCAACAAGGGGTCGACCAACCGCGAGATCGCCGACGCACTGTCACTGTCGCGGCTGACCATCGAGTCGCACGTCAAGAACATCTATAAGAAGCTGGCGGTCAAGACGCGCACGCAGGCTATCTTTGAAGCGCGTGCGTACGGCGTGCTGAACTGAGGCGCTAGCCCATCCCTGAGTTGGCGGCGCCGAAGCGGAGCGCCGTTCCTCGCTGCGCATGCTCGTGCCAACGGCATCTGGTTCGATCGCGCCATGCTATGACACATAATCTTGAATGTGCGCCAGCTAATGGCACAAATTGGATATTTGTGCCATGGCATGAGAAAATGACCACGGGGCCGTTTCCCTGGACAGGACAAGAGATCCGGCCTCGAATCTCACGAGGGTGCACATGAGCCGACAGTTGCGGTTATCAGCGCCGAGAACGCTGCGTTCTTCGAAGAGATGCGACGCAGCCTGGGCGCGTTCGAGGATAACTTCGAGACCTACCTCGAGGAATGCGTATGCTTCTCCGTGCGCCACCTCGACCGGCACAACGGTGGCTTCCACCACACCTATCTGGCGAAGGGCGCAACGTCGGAAGTCTTCACCTACATCCTCGAGAACATCGCGCCGATGTGGCGCGACTTGCTGGCAGAGCCGTATCAGCGCTATGCCGAGTGCCACGGCCCCTCCGTCGCTTCCCTGGACAGCGTCATCGCCCTGATCAGTCGGATCGGGCTTGCGTACTGCCTCGTCCCCACAGATGAGCGCGCGATTCGGGAGCAGTTGGCGATCCTCCGGCCAAACCATCGGCGATGACGGAAAGCGTCCGACACCGCCGCGGCGGGCCCGGGGTGTTTCGTCGTTAGACGCGTCATCCGGCCTCGCACGCCGTCACTTCCCTGAACGCAGCTGCGCGAGGATCTTTCCTGCATGCCGACACGCTCTGATAGTCCGTTGTACCGGAGGGCCAACGCTACCGCCGCGCAAGATGTGCAATGATTCGCCAGACAGCCAGCGGCAAGCACATCCCTGAGGCTTCCGTTTTCTCATTCACCTGACGCTCAGGATTCTTCAATAATGTGGCAACCGGATCCCGTCACTCTTCGGCTCTTCATCGCGGTCTGTGAGGAAGGCAGCATCGCCCGTGCCAGCGAGCGAGAGGGCATGGCTGCGGCAGCAGTGAGCAAGCGTGTGGCCGATATTGAGCGCGCACTCGGCACGCAACTACTGATCCGCAGCTCACGTGGCGTGAACCCCACGCCGGCGGGAGACATCCTTCTTCGGCATGCCAGGCACCTGATGCAGGGTGTTGAACAAATGCAATCCGACCTGAGCGAGTTCTCCTCTGGAGTCCGGGGCCTGGTCCGGGTTCTTGCGAACATTTCCTCCATCGTTGAGTTTCTGCCTGAAGAGATCGCGTCCTTTCTGCAGACCCACGAGAACATTCACGTAGTTCTTGAGGAACGCGCAAGTTCGGAGATCGTCAGAGGCATTGCCGAGGGCAGCGCAGACATTGGCATCTGTCGTGACTTTGTGGCGGAACGGGAAGTAGAAATGCTGCCATTCCGCGCGGATCACTTCTGTGTCGTCGTGCATCGCAGCCACCCTCTGGCGAGCCGGAGCGAGGTATCTTTTGCGGACACGCTCGGCTACGAGCATATTGGCTTCGCACCCAACGTCGCCCTGCATGCGCTTACCCGCAGAGTTGCATATGAGAACAGGCGAACCATCAGGTATCGGGCCAATGTCACTACGTTCGACGCGGCGTGTCGGCTGATTCACCTAAATCTAGGCCTTGCCGTGCTGCCTGCAGAAGCGGTAGAAAAGTACCAGCCGCTCTACGATCTCTGCGTAATCAAGTTGATCGATGCGTGGGCGACACGAAAATTCGTCATTTGTGTTCGCCACGCCGACCAACTCTCTTCCGCTGCGAACCGATTTCTTGCGCATTTGACGCGAACACTGCCCTAGGGAAATCCCGGCAAGGTTACGGCAAGCGGGGGCCGCCGGTTCGACCATCGCGTAGGACGATGGCTGCCATCGTCGGAATGGGATTGCTGCAGGCCCCCCGTGGAGGCAAGCTCTGACCCCTGAGCGTTTGTGGGAATTTGAGCTTGCCCCGGGCGGCAGCAGGGAGCAGTTCCCCAAAAGCTCGGCGCATTCGGAGCACATAAATGAGTAGCGCAAGCACTTCGGCAGCGCAACGTCTACCGCTGAGCGGAATTCGAGTCATTGAAATGACTCACATGGTCATGGGTCCGGCATGCGGACTGATCCTTGCTGATCTAGGGGCGGAGGTAATCAAGGTCGAACCGCCCAAGGGTGACAGCACTCGCCGGTTACTGGGGGCAGGCGCAGGGTTCTTTCGGGCATTCAACCGAAACAAGAAGAGCATCGCAGTCGAGGTGAGCGAAAACAAGGACATGGAAGCCTTGCTGAAGCTGATTGACAGCGCCGACGTCTTTCTTGAGAACTTCAAGCCCGGGCGGATGAAGGCTCTCGGCCTGGACTATGAAACGCTTCGCAAGCGCAACCCGAAGCTGATCTATGTCTCGCACAAAGGCTTTCTTAGCGGACCATACGAGAAACGTCTCGCTCTCGACGAAGTTGTACAGATGATGGCGGGGCTAGCCTACATGACGGGCCCGGTCGGACGCCCTTTACGAGCTGGCAGTTCAGTCAATGACATTATGGGTGGCATGTTCGGCGCAATCGGCGTCCTGGCTGCCCTGTACGAACGCAACGCCACCGGCGCAGGCAAGGAGGTTCAGTCCGGCCTGTTCGAGAACTGCGTCCTCCTGTCTGCGCAGCATATGCAGCAGTACGCCGTGACCGGACAACCTGCGGCCCCGATGCCGGCACGGATCAGTGCCTGGGCAGTCTACGATGTGTTCCAGCTGGCGGACGGTCACCAGATGTTTATTGCCGCCACGGGAGACGCCCAGTGGCGGACGCTTTGCCACATCATCGGCAGGAACGATCTCCTTGAGGACCAGCGCCTGCTTTCCAACAACGACAGGGTACTGGCAAGAGATTGGCTGTTGCCGACGCTTGGAGAAACGCTGAAGGCCTTCCGTGCCGAAATGCTGACGGCTGCTTTTGAAGCAGGCAACGTACCGTTTGCTGAGATCACCCGTCCCGAAGAGCTCTTCGACGACCCGCATCTCAAAGAGAGTGGCGGGCTGGCGAAGCTTCAGGTCGATGACGGCAGCACCACCGAAGTTCCCCTGCTGCCGTTCTCGCTGGATGGCGCACGGCTACAGCCTCGCATGCCAATCGCGCGCATTGGCGAGCACACCCGTGAGGTTCTGGAATCTGCCGGTTGTGCCGCAAGCGACGTGGATGCCATCGTGGCCAAGCACCGCGGGCCCGGGCTCGCCCAACCGGCAGCTGCCCATATGGATTGACCCTGCCGCCACGTGATACCCAGCGTGGTGACGCAATCCATTCGTGACCGTAGAAGTCTGGCGACGTTCAGGCTGGTTCAGAGATATCGAGAACAGGAGACAAGGATGAAGAAGGGAATGACTGCAGCGTTTCTGCTCATGTGTGGCGTGATGGCGGGAACTTCCGCGGCCCATGCAGAAACAACATGGCCAACCAAGCCAATCCGGTTGGTTATCCCTTTTCCGCCTGGTGGCGGCACGGACATCCTGTCTCGCATCGTCGCAAACGAGGTGTCTCAGAACACCAAGTGGACGTTCGTCCCAGACAACAAGCCTGGTGCCGGCGGGACAATCGGTATATCCGATGTGGTCAAGGCCGCCCCGACTGGATACGACATCGTGATGGGGCAGAAGGACAATGTCGTGGTCGCGCCATGGGTGAACAAAGCCGTGACCTACGACCCGCGCAAGGATCTCGTGGCGATCGCTCATGTCGCCTACGTCCCCCTGGTTATCGTCACGCCTAAGAATTCGCCTTACAAATCGTTCCAGGATCTGGTGACGGCCGCTCGGAAATCACCTGGCACGGTCACATACGCGTCGCCGGGCAACGGCACCACAGCCCATCTTGCCGCCGAGATCATTGGCCATGCCGCCGGCATCAAGCTCTTGCATGTCCCCTACAAAGGCTCCAACGCTGCGCTGGTCGACACCATGGCCGGGAATGTGAACATCATGATCTCGTCAGTCCCATCGGCCCTGGCGCAGATCAAGTCGGGCAAGGTGCGGGCCATGGCCGTCACCTCAGCGACGCGTAGTTCCGCCTTGCCCGAAGTACCCACCGTCGCCGAGAGCGGGTACAAGCAGGTTGACGTCAGTTCCTGGTATGGACTCTTCGCCCCTGCGAAGACACCGAAGGACGTTGTGGAACGCATTGGCATGGAAGTGAACAAGGCAATGGCCAAGCCAGCCGTCATCCATAACATCAACGAACAGGGCGCGGAAGCGAAGTCCATGTCCGCAGCAGAATTCTCCCAGCTTGTGCAAAGCGACTATCTGAAGTGGAAGGACATCGTAAAGGCGTCCGGAGCCACGGTCGAATGAGCAGGATCGGCCAAGCCGTACGCATGCCATAGCAGATCTTCACGGGAAACCGGCACGGTCGAAAGGACTCGCGCGCTCCAGCCGCGCTGAGGGGCACCTGGTTGCGCGCAGCCCTCTGCAGCGAGCGATGAAAGACCGTCCAAGGGCTCACTTCCGCCTTTGGCATGGCTGGCCGGTGCTCGGCCCTGAGCAGAGCAGAGCAGAGCAGAGCAGAGCAGAGCAGAGCAGCCATGATATGGCTCCACCGGGCAGACATGCTGGATACGGCACTCCCAGTACGTTAGTTCCGCAATCCTCAATGTTCCGCCGAATCAATACTCCTCCGGCAAACCTCGGTTCATACAATGATCGGCAATGCATTGTATTGATCAAGTAACGGTACGCCGAGGCTATATCTCCCGTCTCAATCGAGAAATACCTCCGTACGTCACGGCGAGGAGTATTTCAAGAAATGGCCAGGCTGGGTATAGACATTGGCGGTACGTTCACCGATTTCGCACTTGAGGTTTTTCACGATGGTGCCGTGCGTCACCACTTCCTCAAGGTACTTACAACGCCCCACGCACCAGAAGTTGCAGTTGTGGAAGGCACCCGCCAGATACTGGCTGCAGCGGGCCTTCAGCCGGCTGATGTCAAGACCCTCGTGCACGGCACCACATTGGCGACCAATGCGGTCATCGAGCGTCGTGGCGCACGCATCGCGTTCCTTACCACAGAGGGATTCCGCGATACCCTGGAAATGGGCAACGAAAGCCGGTACGACCATTATGACCTCTATGTGGAAAAGCCAGAGCCGCTCGTCCCACGTTGCCTGCGGCTGACGGTGCGGGAGCGCCTGGCGTCAGATGGCAAGATCCTGCTTCCCCTGGATGAGGAGGGCTTGCGAGAACTATTGCCGACGCTTGATGCAGCAAAGGTGGAAGCTGTCGCGATTGGGTTCATGCATAGCTTTGCCAATCCGGAACACGAACGTCGGGCCGCGGAACTGCTGCGCGCATGGCGTCCCGGGATACGCGTTTCCCTCTCCTGCGAAGTCGCGCCTGAAATCCGCGAGTACGAACGCTTTGCCACGGTTTGCGCGAACGCCTACGTCCAGCCCGTCATGGCGGGATACCTGGAGCGCCTTGAGCGCGAAATGGAGACTCTTGGCATCGCCGCGCCATTGATGCTGATGCTCTCCAATGGCGGCTTGTGTGAAGCCGAAGTAGCGCGACGCTTTCCGGTGCGCTTGCTCGAATCAGGGCCGGCAGGCGGAGCCATTCTCGCCGCCCATGTTGCGCGAACGCTCAAGCTGGATCGTGCGCTGCTCGTCGACATTGGCGGGACGACAGCGAAGCTCTGCTTTATCGATAATGGCGTGCCCCAGACTGCGCGCTCAATGGAAGTCGCGCGTATCGCCCGTTTCAAGGCCGGAAGCGGCATTCCGCTGCGCTTCCCGGTCATCGAACTGGCTGAAATCGGCGCCGGTGGCGGCTCCATTGCACATCGGGACACGCTCGGTCGGCTGCAGGTGGGACCTGAAAGTGCCAGTTCGGTGCCAGGGCCGGCTTGCTATGGCCGAGGCGGCACAGCACCCACGGTCACGGACGCGCACCTGCTGCTGGGCAGAATCGACCCCGACGAATTCGGCGGCGGCAGGATGAAGCTCGATCGAGGCGCGGCCCAGCGTGCGTATGAACGGCTGGGCGACGCGCTCGGCATGTCGGCCCAGGATGCCGCCTGGAGCGTCTGTGAAATTGTCGATGAGAACATGGCGAGCGCAGTGCGCGAACACGCGGTGGAAGTCGGCAAAGGGCTGGATGGCCGAACGCTGATCGCTATTGGCGGCATGGCCCCGCTCCATGGGGCTCGACTCGCCGCCAAACTCGGGCTGGACCATGTGATCGTCCCTGTCGGCGCAGGTGTGGGCTCAGCCTTGGGCTTTCTCCGGGCGCCTGTCTCTTTCGAAGCCACCCGCAGCGTCCTTCTTTGCACGGCGCAGTTCGATCCCGATTCGGCCAATGCCATCGCCGATGCCCTCATCGCAGACCTGCGCCAGCTGGTTCGCCGAGCTGCCTCGACGCAACCCATGACAGAACAGCGCATGGCCTGGATGCGCTACCGTGGCCAGGGCCACGAGATTCGTGTCCAGTTGCCGTCCCGGCGGTTCCAGGCTGGTGACGGCGAATCCCTGAGGCAGGCCTTTGAGGCGGCCTACCACGCATCCTACGGCCGCACGGTCGAAGCGGGGCAGGTCGAGATCCTCGGCTGGACCATCCGCGTTGAAGCCTCGGAGGTCCAGGCGACCCCCGCTCCGATGCCTGGGCACCCACCCGCCGCCAGGTCGATGGGAGCGGCGTCTCCCGGATTCCGCGATGCCTTCGACCAGGGCGCGAGAACCTGGGAAAGCTACGCGGTTCATCGCATCGCGGAACTCGAGCGGACGGCTCCCCTACCGGCGCCGGCTCTGCTTGCGACAAACGAAACAACAGTCGTGGTCCCGCTGGGCTTTACCTTTGCATTGGGGTCGACTGGCGAACTCCAGCTCCTGCGCAATCAGGATCTGGGTGCCCAGGGCACTACTGTCGCCTCGGCCGCAATGCCTGCCAGTATCCGCCTGCAAGTCCTGTGGGACCGACTCAATGCCCTGGTTGAAGAGCAGGCACGCACCATGATGCGGACCGCATTCTCGCCGACCGTACGGGAAGCCGGCGACCTGGCAGCCGGACTCTTCGATTTGCAGGGACGCCTTGTCGTTCAGGCGGTTACCGGAACACCAGGCCACGTGAACTCCCTTGCCGCATGCACGGTGCACTTCCTGAAGAAGTACCCGCTCGCGGAGATGAGCGAAGGCGACCATTTCATTACCAATGACCCGTGGCTTGCCTCGGGGCACCTGCACGACATTACTGTGTTGTCTCCGGTATTTCAGGCTGGCCGGGCCATCGGCTTCTTTGCCTGCACCTGCCATCAGGTCGACATCGGCGGCCTTGGCATGGGGCCGGATGCAAAATCGGTATATGAAGAAGGCCTTCAGATTCCAATGCTCAAGCTGGCGCGAAAAGGCCAGCTGAATGAAGACCTTCTGGAGATGGTGCGAGTCAATGTGCGTCAACCCGAGGCAGTGATTGGCGACATCCTTTCCTACGTCACCGCCAACGAGAGCAGCGGCAGGCGATTGGTGGCAACACTGGATGAGCTGGGTGAAGCGGGACTGGAAAGGATAAGCGCCTTTGTTTGCGAGCGCTCCGCCGCCGGCATGCGCGCAGCGATAGAGAAACTGCCGCGTGGTACGTTTCACCACAGCATGGAGCTCGATGGCTACGATACTCCAGTGCATATCGAGTGCCAGGTCACAATTGCCGAGGATGGCGTTTCAGTGACCTTCGATGGCACTTCCGGCGCCAGTCAGCGTGGCATCAATCTGGTTCTGAATTACACGCGGGCCTATGCCTCCTTTGGGGTCCGGGCGGCGGTCGCGCCTTCCGTTCCCAACAATGCCGGTTCGCTTGCGCTGGTCGAGGTCAATGCCCCGGTGGGCTCGATTCTCAATGTGGAGCGCCCGGCCCCGGTCTGCGCACGACATATCATCGGGCAGTTCCTGCCGGAAGTCGTTCTGGGCGCGCTTGCCGCTGCGATGCCTGACCGCGTGCCGGCAGAGGGTGCGGCATGCAACTGGGGCCTCCAGTTGCGTGGGCAGGGTACCAGCGAGCAACCGCAGGGATTCGAAATCCTGTTCTTCAACTCCGGCGGATCAGGTGCGCGTCCGAACAGCGACGGGCTCTCCGCAACTTGCTTCCCAAGCGGCATCCGTTCCATCCCAGTGGAAATCTGCGAAAGCGTTGCTCCCATCGTCATATGGAAAAAGGAATTGCTGCCCGGATCGGGAGGCGCCGGCAAATGGCGAGGCGGCCTGGGTCAGCGCGTGGAAGTGTCCACCCGTGACGGCACTTCATTCCAGTTCTTCGGTCTCTTTGACCGTGTGCGCAACCCCGCGAGAGGCCGCAATGGCGGCATGGACGGGGCACCGGGATGGGTTGGCCTCACCACCGGCGAGACCCTCAAGTCGTTAGGCTTGCAGACGGTTCCCTCCGGCGAAGTGTTGCGCATCGACGTTCCCGGCGGGGCGGGCTTTGGCTGCGCCGAAGCGCGCGACAGCGACGCGCGCCACCGCGACTCGGAAATGGGGTACGTGGCATGAAAAGCGGCGCGGTGATAAGCACCCGAGGCGGCTGGCAAAGGCTTGCGCCGGCAACAGCGCCGCGCCCGACCAGCCCGTCCTTCAAGCGCCTTTTCGCAATCTGAACCCGTTTCCTCATGAAACGGGTTCCAAATCAACTTTGCCTCCATTGAAGGCAAAGTGCAGCCTGAGACTAATTCCTAACCACATCAACTCCCATGAAACCATTCATCGCTTCGTTGGCACGCTGTCTTGTGGTGTTACCCATGGCGCTCGCTGCACAGACCGGTATGGCGCAGGAGGGTCCTGTCAGGATCCTCGTCGGTTTCCCGCCGGGCGGCGTGACCGACGTCGTTGCTCGCCTGCTGGCCAAAGGCATGCAGGCAGAAATCGCGAGACCAGTCATTGTGGAAAATCGTCCAGGAGCCGGCGGTCAAATCGCGGCACAAGTCCTCAAATCCGCCCGCCCCGACGGCAATACACTGTTCCTGACCAACAGTCATACCACTGCCATGATTCCCTTTACGAATCTCCATCCGGGATTTGACCCCCAGAAGGACTTCGTTCCAGTTGGCCTGGTAGGGACGATGCCGAACTTCTTCGTCGTGAATCCGGAAATGGTAGGGCCCGAAGTCGACAGCCTGAAGGCCTTTTCTCAATGGGCAAGAGCAAAGGCCGGCCGGGGCAACGTCGGCGTTCCCGCACCGGCGAGCGCGCCGGAGTTTTCCATCTCGCTGCTGAACAAGGCCTTCGGCGCGGACCTCAAGGCCGTTGCCTACAAGGGAGATGCGCCGATGGTGCAGGACCTGCTGGCAGGACAGATTCCCGCGGGGATCTGCGCAATGGCCGCCGCGCTGCCTCACGTCCGCGCCGGCAAGCTCAAGCTTCTGGCTGTCGATGGACCGGAACGGCTGCCTGGCTTTGACGTCCCCACCTACGCCGAGCGCGGGGTCAACGGCCTGAGCGATGCCATGACAATCGGCATCGTCGCGCCGGCCGGCATCGCGCCGGCGTTGGTGACAAAGTACAACACAGCCATCAACAAGGTCGTCGGATCGAGGGCCTTCCAGGATCGGGTTGCCGAATCCGGCATCATCGCCAGCACTGGCACCCCGGATGACATGGCGCGCGTTACGGAAGGCAGCAGGAAGGCCAATGCCCAGTTGGTGAAAGCGGCCGGATACCAGCCGCAGTAACGGCTCTGCGGCAGACTGTCAGTATCAGTCTGCCGCAGCATCGCCGGGGTCAGGACATGGCGTCAATTGTAGCAGGCAGGGCTCACGCTCGCGTGCAGCCAGTGGACCAGTGTTACCGCATCGAAAATCGGCAATCCGGTGGCCTCGCGGAGGGCCCTGGAATGTCGCGGGAAATTGGCACACTCGCAGACGATAGCGCCCACATCGGGGTGCCGCTGCAGCAGGCGCCGCGCTGCCGCAGCCACTTCCTGGCGATGAGCCGGTCCATCTACCCGCAGCCGGTTCTCGCGATGGTCGCGAAGCAATGTACTGCTTTCATCGAGCGCTTCGACTGGCAGGTCGGGCGGCACGCCGATCGCACGAAACAGTTCACCGGTGAGCCCCGCTCGTGTTGCCGCCAGGATCCCGACGCGGCGTCCTGCCGGCAGGAGTTGCTGCACCATCGGGATCTGCAGAAGGCTGGAGGTAGCGACCGGAACGGCACAGCTTGCCGCCAGTCGGGATTGCAGCGGCGCCAAAAAGCCGCAACTGGTGGCAATCGCATCAACCCCGGTAGCCACCAGCTCCCTTGCACCGGCCACCAGAGCTGCCAGCATCCCCTCGGTGTCGCCGCGGGCTGCCGCCGCCGCATCGGCGCCGCGCATGACCGCATACTGGACCGGAAATGGCCAGGTTGCGGCATGCCCGACGTCGCCGGGCAGCCGCTCGAACCCCGTGTCGAGCATCAGGATGCCAATCGAAACACCGTGTACGGTGCGTGACCGCCGTCCGGCGTCGTAGGCATCCATGGTCAATCAACGAAGCAATTGCATGACTCCATGCTCGCAGGAATCGGCCGTCCCAGCTGCGTGAGCTTCTTTCGGCTGATTAATGTCGTGTAGTCCTGGGGGCCCGGCTTGACGGGCGCCAGCTCAGAGGGCCGCTTGCCATCCAGGATCTTTGCTGCCAGTTGGGCTGCCTGCGCACCCTGCGCTGCATACGAGGCGGAGTAAGCGACTGCCACCACCCCGCTTTTCTTGATGAGTTCTGTCTCCGCGCTCAGGATAGGAATCTTGTAGCGGTCGGTAACGGAGGCCACGGCCGGCATGGACGACTGCACGAGATTAGAGCCGATGGCATAGACGAAATCGACGTCCGACAGCATCTGCGTCCGCTGCGGCACGTCCATCGAGGCATCGACACTAATACTACGCAGGATCAAGCCTTGCCGCGCCGACGCCGCTTCGATCGCCTTGATTGCCACCACATCGTTTGCCTCCCCTGGGGAGTACAGCACGCCGAACCGCCTGGCGCCGGGGAACATGCGCTTTGCGAAGCTCAGCACGGCGTCATAGTCCATTGCACTGGCCGATCCGACGAAGCGCGCGCTACCCTGGCGCCAGTTGGGCACGAGGCCAGCCGCCACCGGATCGCTGATCAGACAGAACACCATCGGCAGAGACTTGTCCGTGATACTCGACAGCGCTGCCTGGGAAACCGGGGTTGTGACTGTCAGGATCACCGCCGGCCTCTTCGCCTCGATCTGCCCGAGGATCTGGGGGATCATCGCGGGCGTGAAATTCGCGTCGCTGTAGACGTACGTGGTGTTCCTTCCTTCCACGTAGCCATGCTTGCGCATTTCCTCCTTGAAGCCGGAAACGCTCTGATCCAGCGCGGGATGCGGACCAAAGTTGGCGATGCCGATAACGGTATTGCCTTGGGGGCCGCCTTTCGCGGCCGTCTCGGCCGCGCCACTGGGCGCGGCCAGCGTGGCAGCCGCCAGCGCCAGGCCCGCCATGGCGACGCCCGCCGTCTTGAATCTTGTCAACATGATCGTTTTCTCCGGGGAAGGCGTGGTACAGGTTGCCCTGGGTTCAGAGGGATTCCGAGAGCTCGTCCAGTGGCTTGATACCGCCTTCGTTCGCGATGAGCGCACGTTTGCGGACGTAGCGCAGGATGCTCGTCGCACCGTAGCGCGAGCCACCCATGCCAGAGAACTTGAAGGCCGTCTTCTCCCCGTCGAACATCATGCCGCGTTGCAGTTCCGTGTCATTGATGCTGACACCACCGGCTTCCATCTTCGTCGCGAAATCGCCGGCGGTATGCGTATCCGGACCAAAGACTGCACCGCTGAGGCCATAGATGGAGTCATTCGCAAGGCGCACTGCCTCATCTTCGCTGGAGAAGCGCATGACCGGCACCACGGGGCCGAACGTCTCCTGCGTCATCAGGTCCATTGAGTGGTCCACATCGACCACGATGGTCGGGTCGAGCCACACCGCACCGCCGACATTCTCCACCGCACCGCCGGTAACGATGCGGGCACCCCTGACGACTGCGTCTTGCAACTGTGCCCGGACAATTTCCGCTTGGGCGGCATGAATGAAGGGCCCGTAGTGACCCCCGTCCGTGGCTGCCGAACTGCGGCGAAGCGTCTGAACCTGTCGGACCAGTTCCTGCACGAAAGCCTCATGGATGGACTCGTCCACGTAGACCCGCTCGATTGCGTAGCAAACCTGCCCGGTGTTATAGATGGCACTCCGGAGGATGCTGGTGGCGGCACGTTCGAGATCTGAGCCGGCCAGCACCACTGCCGCGTCCTTGCCGCCAAGCTCAAGGAATGCCGGGATGAACCGCTCCGCGGCGGCAACCGCGATCTTGCGTCCGGTCGCCACGCTTCCGGTAAAGACAATGGCGTCGACTTCCGCAAGCAAGGCCCGACCCGTTTCCGCTGCGCCCTGGAGCAGCGTGATCACGCCCTGCAACTCAGGCACGCCTTCAATCGACGCACGCAACGGCTCCACGAAGCGGGGCGTCACCTCGCTTGGCTTGATGACTACCGCGGCACCGGCGAGCAATGCGGGGATGGCATCGATGAAGGAAAGCACCAAAGGGAAGTTCCACGGACTGATGACGCCGACAACCGGATATGGGACCAGGGTCGTCTTGAACACGACATCGCTGTTATTGCGGAACTTGCGGAATGGCTGAGCGAGGACTTCCGGTGCAGCTTCGCAATACCCATGAATGAAATGGATAACAGCACCGAGTTCTTCCCGGGAGATTCTGGCGCGAGCGGTATCAACTGTCAGAGCACCGGTGATGGCGTCTGCCTTGCTTTCCAAAGCCCTGGCCCAGGACGACAGCGCTTGAATACGGTGTTCAAGCCCTTTTTCGTACCACTCCCGTTGCGCGTCCCTTGCCCGCGCTACCGCGTGGCTTACCGTACTTGCATCCGCAGGGATGAATTCGTAATCCAGTTCGCCGGTACGGGGGTTCCTTACTTTGATCACTGCCATGCGTTCCTCGTCGTCAATCGCACCCCGCTGTCGGGTATGGGGACGATCCTATGCGAGGAACACGGCGGGTCGTATCGGGCCCGACCAACGAATGCCGATCGACTAGAAAATGCTGCAGTTTGCCAATCTCCGGCCGCGGCAGGGCTTACAGGTCTTCTCCTGCGGTAACGCCCGGCGCGGATGAGGAACGGGCCCGGACGTTGCGCAGGTCGGCCATCCGCCTGGCATCCTTGGGAGCGAAGCCGAAGTAATCGCGGAAAGACGCCGTAAAACTCGTCTGGTGCTGATAGCCCACTGCGAACGCCACCTCGTTGACACTCAGGCGTTGGTTCCCCAGCAACTCCAGTGCCCTGTCCATGCGCGCCCGATGGCCGCATTCAAACACTGTCATACCGTAGAGAAACTTGAAGCCGCGCTTGAGTTTGGATGTGTTGGTCCCCACGGCGCGCGCCAGCTCCGGGATCGTCATCATGTGCCGAAGGTCGCCGACAAGAAGATCTCGCGCCTTCTCAATCAGGCGCAGGTCGCGCGAAGAGAACACCTCGGCGGTATGGTGGCTTTCGAGATAGGCCTGCCACAGATCCAATGATGCGCACATCACCTCGTATGCCTTGGCCTGAGCGAAGAGCAGCCGCCGATAGCCTTCGTACGGATTCTCCAGCAGTTGCTTGACAGCGGTCAGCACCTCGGGATTGACCGGCATCTGGTGGCAAAACACTTGCTCATTTCGCAGCTTCTGCAATTGGTGCCAAAGGGGGCCATCAACACCCATGGAAGCCCGCAGAAAACTGTGGAAGTATTCACGGCTGATATAGAGGCCAACGGAGCGCCAGAGGCCCGGGCCACACGACACCTGGTAATGCATGTCATCGCCCTGATGCACCACAGTGAGGTTCGGCGAAGTGACTTCGATCCTTCCGGCCTCGGAGAACTCAACGCTCACCGGACCGGCGACCATGAAATGGAATTCAATATAGCCCTCGGGCAGCACGCTCTCACTATGCTGCCGGGTAAGGTAGCCATCCGAGACCACCAGGAGGATCTCATCGCGGATGCTGATCAGCTCCCACTTCCCTTCTTCGGGGTCGTCAGAGACCGGAACGGATCCACCATACAGGCCGGCCTCTCCGTGCGGAGCGGAAGACAAAAACCCCAGCTGATCGCGAAGCGCACTGAATGCCTCGCTGGTACGAGCGTGATGGCCAGCCAGGCGCGTACGGAACAAGCCATCGTTTCCCGGCTCCGGCGACGTAAGATTCAGACTGGCCATCATGTCTTCCCCAAGCAATTTCTGGATTGCGCCGCTAGCGCTTGCGCGGGCGCGATTGACCGGGACGCGGCAACGCCGCGAACGCCAACGATGCCACCGCGGCCCCGGCAAGACGGCGCAATGTCGCCGCATCGCGGCTCATCGTAATGCCCGCCGCTGCCGCCCTGGTCACGCCAAAAGGAATTGAGTTCGGATTTCCTATGTTCCCAGCGCTACCGCACAGGCTCGACAGGTGCCCGCTAAGGTAACGTCAGCCTACCTTCCGAACTATCCGAGAAAACCATGAGGCACTACTTGAGCCGTCTGCAAGCACGCGGCGACCTGGCAATTGTGGAGCGCGAAGTCGATCCCCGTTTCGAAGCGGCCGCGGTCGCGCGGCAACTGCAACGTGTCTCGAACCAGGCCGTGCTCTTCAAGAACGTGCGTGGCTCCGCACTTCCGGTTGTCATGAACCTGTATAGCGACCATGAGCGGCTGCGCGAGATGATTCGTTGCGGTACGCGCACCTTCTGCGAGCGGCTGGACGAGGAAATTGAAGTCGCTGCCACGCTTCAAACCTATGCGGAAGAGGATACTCAGCCCGAGCGCCTCCGGAGCGGGAAACTCAGCGACCTGCCGATCCTGACTTACCACGAGCGGGACGGCGCCCCGTACATTACGTCCGGCGTGTTTCTCGCACGTGACCCTGACACAGGCGTGCCTAACCTGTCGTTCCATCGCTCAATGGTAATTTCCGATAATGAACTACGAATTCGGCTGGGAAGCTCACACGATCTCGCCCGCTATCAGGCAGCTGCCGAACGCCAGGGAAAGGCGCTGGAAGCCGCCATTCTGATCGGCGCCCCTCCCGAAGTCTTCATGTCGGCCTGCGTCTCGCTGCCGCCCCAGGCAAACGAGCTGGCACTGGCCTCCGCGATGCGAGGCGGCCCTTTGCGCACACGCCGGTGCCAGACCATCGATCTTTCAGTTCCCGCCGCGACCGACATCGTGATTGAAGGCCGGATCCTCCCAAACGTGCGCCGCCCGGAAGGTCCTTTCGGCGAATTCATGGGCTATTACGTCGATGTGGGTGACAACCACGTATTCGAAGTCACGCACGTCGCCTGGCGCACCGGAGCAATTTTCCAGGGCCTGATCTGCGGCTCTGACGAAGACCTGCGGCCGCTCGAGGCCGCCACCGCCGCGCGCATCTATCGCGCCATCAAGGGACAGGTACCGGGCATCATCGATGTGTCCTGCAAGCCCACGGTGATGAACACCGTCATCAAGCTCCGGAAGCAGTACGAGGGGCACGCACAGCATGCGCTGCTCGCGGCAATGGGCGCGCATCTTGACTACAACAAGCTTTGCATCGTGGTTGACGAAGATGTCGACATCTACAACCTGGATGAAGTGATCTGGGCTTTCGTGACGCGGGGGCGTGCAGACACCCGAACCATGGTGCTGAACAATGTCCCGGGCTTCTACCGCGATCCGCACAAAGATCACTGGGGCCGCCTTGCCATTGATGCGACTAAACCCTGGGGACGCGAAGCGGAGTTTGAACGAAAGCGCATTCCAGGCGAAGTGGAAATTGAACTTGGCAAGTATCTGCCCGCCTTTGCGTCGGAGGTGCGCTGACATGAGCAAGGACCGCACCCGCATAGTCGTTGGCATCAGCGGTGCCACCGGTGCCATCTACGGTGTCCGGCTGCTGGAAGCCTTGCGGCTGCTCGATGTCGAAACCCATCTGGTGGTGTCGGCGTCAGGCTGGCTGACCTTGCAGCAGGAATGCAGCATAGACAGGCACGCAGCACAATCGCTCGCCGATGTGGCCTACGACATCCGAGACATTGGTGCCGCCCTGGCAAGCGGATCCTTTCGGCACCAGGGCATGGTCGTGGCGCCTTGCTCCATGCGAACATTGGCCGCGGTCGCCCACGGGTTCAACGACAATCTGCTGACCCGCGCTGCCGACGTAACCCTGAAAGAGCGGCGGACATTGGTGCTCCTCGCACGGGAAACGCCACTGACTCTGGCTCATCTCCGAAACATGACTGCAGCAGCTGAGATGGGCGCCGTCATCATGCCCCCGGTGCCGGCCTTCTATGCCCTGCCCAAGACGCTCGATGAGCTGATTCGCTATACCGTATGGCGGGTACTGGACCAGTTAGGTCTCGCTTCGGAATCCGCCTACCAACGTTGGGAAGGTATGCGGACACATGTGCGATCGGTGCGCGCACAATCTGATGACCTCAGCGTGCTGCACGTCTAGCGGCAAATCCTGACTCTCCTTGTCCCAATGGGGCCGTAACCCCGGCCAGGACAACCAGAGCAAACCTGGGCAAATGGCACCTCTCCAAACCTAACGCGCCTGCCTGCACACCAATACCCACTCTGGCATGACCCGACCGATCGGCCGGGCATGCCGCTCCAAGGAAGCTCTGTTCCGCTATCCAACATAAAAAGAAGCCGTCCCGAGGGACGGCTTTCAAGTCGCGGATGGAGACACCGCATAAGGAACCAAAGAAGAAACCGTTTTGAATCAGGCAGCCCGTGCAAGGCGCTCCTGCACCACCTTGCGTGACTTTCCTGGTTTGCGCTTGGCAAGGATAAGAAGTGTGATCAGCACAAAAACCGCAGTTACCATTTTCAGATCCGACGGCTGGAAGCCGAAGGCCAAGACGATCGAGATCAGTTGAAAATACACAACCGAGCCCAACACCGGCGCCGCCACCTGCCGCAGGATCGTCCGGTTCCCGATGATCGCCTCACCGAGCAGCAGCGATGCCAGCCCGTTGATCAGCGTGCCGAAGCCCATATTGACGTCGGCGAAACCCTGGTTCTGCGCCAGCAGACCGCCTCCGAGCGCTGCGATAAGGTTTGCCAACCCGAGCCCTACCAGCACATAGACCTTGATATTGATGCCCTGCGCCTTGGCCATCGCCACACTGGAGCCAAGCGACCGCATGGCCATCCCGTGCTGTGTCCCCAGGAACCAGAAGATCAATGCGATCAATGCGATATCCACTACGGCAAGCAATGCAATTCGGCTTGTCAGGGTTCCGTCGTCACCGGGCAGGTACTGGAAGAGATTTGGGAACGTGAACAAAGCGGTGTTCGGCTGGCCCATGACCCGGATGTCAATCGAATACAGCATGGACAACACCAGGATGCCGCACAAGAGCGTATTCACCTTCACCTTCTCATGAATATACGCAGTGGCGCTTCCCCCCAGGAAGCCTGCCGCGGCACCGATAAGTAGCGACGACACGGGTTCCAGTCCAACGCTCAGGCATTTCGCCGTCACGCATGCACCAAAGGCAAGGGTCCCTTCACCTGTCATATCTGCGAAATTCAGGATCCGGAACGGGATCATCACCGCAATGGCAATCAGGGCGTAGATGAGCCCTTGCATCAGGCCCATTGGCACCAGGTTGAGGAATGTATCGAACAGGTTCATGCGCTCACCATGCGAAGGGAGGGGTTCTCGTCGTCGAAAGCGGCAATCAGCTTTTCAACTGTCATGCGCCGTTTCTGCTCCAGGGACAAGTCGGCAACAACAGCGCCATGCCGCATCATGATTAGCCGGTTTCCATACTGCAATGCATGGTGCATGTTGTGGGTGACCATCAGCGTAGTCAGCCCGGCCTGGTCAACCACTTGCGAAGTCACTCGCATCACGGCTTCGGCGGTCCGCGGGTCCAGCGCCGCGGTATGTTCATCCAGCAGCAGCAACTGAGGCTCACGGAGGACCGCCATCAGCAGCGAAAGCGCCTGGCGCTGTCCGCCTGAGAGCAGGCCTGCCTGTGCCTTCATCCGATTTTCCAGGCCCAGGCCGAAGGTGCCGAGCCTCTGCTGAAACTCGCGAGCCTGCGCCGAGGTCAGGCCACGGCCGA
Source organism: Cupriavidus sp. FW305-27 (assembly GCF_058787995.1). NCBI lineage: Bacteria > Pseudomonadati > Pseudomonadota > Betaproteobacteria > Burkholderiales > Burkholderiaceae > Cupriavidus > Cupriavidus sp. FW305-27. The sequence continues at coordinate 39,712 of NZ_JBYTAG010000024.1, read as the reverse complement.
AGGTCCTGCGCTGCCCGCGCAAGGCGGCAACAGCAAGGTTCTCTTCGATATTGAGCGCCGCGGCAGTACCGATCGACGGATCCTGAAAGACTCTGGCGATGTACTTTGCGCGCAGGTGCGTGCCGAGCGAGGTCACATTCACGCCGTTGACGCGGATGCTTCCCGAATCCGGCAGGACTTCACCGGCGAGCATGCTGAGCAGCGTCGATTTTCCTGCCCCATTCCCTCCTACCACCACCACGAAATCGCCCTGGTTCAGTTCGAGGGAAACGCCGTCGATCGCAACCCGTTCGTCAGCTGTGCCGGCATGGAAGGTCTTGTGCAAACATTCGACTTGCAACATGGTGGAAGCAGAATTTGGAGTTGACTGTGGCATGTTGCGGGCTCGCCGGGCAGCTAGTTGATAAAGCATTGGCATGACTCCATCGCGGGCGGAATGGTCAGCCCGAGTTGCTTGAACTTGGTGGTATTGATGGTGGAAACGTAGTCGTTGGGCGAGGGCGTCAGCACGGGAAGCGCGGCCGGCGCCGTACCCTTGAGCACGCGCGTTGCCAGGGTCGCGGCATTGACGCCAATGGAGCGGAGCGAAACGGCATAGTTCGCTGCCGCGATGCCGCTCTTCACAAACTCTGTTTCCGAGCTCAGGATCGGCACTTTCAGCCGGTTCGTCACAGAGGCCACCGCCGGCATTGCTGACTGCACAAGATTTGAGCCAGTCGCGTACATAAAATCGGTGCCGCGCAGCATCTCTGCTCGCTGAGGGATATCAGCGGTAGTATCGACACTGATCGCCTTGAATGTCAGCCCTGCCCGCCTGGATGCCTCCTCGAGCTTGCGGGTAGTGGTCACGTCATTCGCTTCGCCAGGGTTGTACAGGGTGCCGAATGACTTGGCGTTCGGAAACAGCTTCTTGGCGAAGACCAGGACCGCGTCAAAATCCTGGATATCCGAAGCCCCTACAAAGCGACTGCTGCCATGGTCCCATCCTTCAACCAATCCTGCGGCAACCGGGTCGGTCACCATGGCGAATACCATGGGAAGTTTTCGGTCGGCCACGGCAGATAGCGCCGTCTGCGAGACCGATGTAGTCAGCGTGAGAATAACGGCGGGCTTCCTCGACGCAATCTGCGTAAGCATCTGGGGCATCAAGGCTTGCGTGAAGTTTGCGTCCCCGTAGACATAAGTGGTGTTCTTACCTTCCACGTAGCCGCTGCGCGCCATTTCCTCCTTGAATCCGGCAATAGTTTGCGAGATGGATGGGTGTGGGCCAAGGTTGGCAATCCCGATCACGGTTTGCGCATGGACAGCGGGCACGAGACCCAGCACGGCACCAACAACGGAGACGCAGGATAAGGTATGCAGCAGGAATCTCTTGTGACGGGGCATGGGTATCCTAAGGCATGGAAAGGACATCGGAGCTGTATGAACAAGGCGTGCAACGCCGTGCCAACCAGGAACTTTTTAGCACCGATTCCGCCTGGTTTCCGCCGCCCCGGCGGACAACTTCCGATCAACTTAATGTTTCAGTCGTTTCGCCTCAATTTTCCTGGACCGAACGCCTGGGGTACTGGCCCGAGCAAGGGAAAATGCTGACCTCAACCTCGGCCACGCACGCTGTCAATGCTCCCAATTGTGGCAATCGAATACCGATTGCTAGGAATTCCGCTCTGAGCCGTCCGATCCGCTTGTCCCCCCTCTTGCCCTGGCCTAGGCTGCGCTAGCCTCGTGCTGCCCGTGTTGTCAAGCCCGGCTCCATTGCGCCGGCACCGGACCGCGACCTGGCACAAAAAAGGGGAGAGTCAATGCAGTCAAAGCGGGGAAAAAGCACTAGCAAAGTGCGTAAGGTATGGCAAGTCACGTTGGCGGCCACCATCCTGAGCGGATGCGCGGAAAGCGCGCTCGCCCAGAGCAGCGTCACGCTTTATGGCTTCCTCTATAGCGGGGTGCGATATGTCAACAACAGCGGTGGCGATCACGTGACGGGATTGGCAACCGGCCCATCGCGATGGGGCCTGAAAGGCCACGAAGACCTGGGGTCCGGATTGCGCGGCCTGTTTACGCTTGAGAGCGGCTTCGATATGAGCACGGGAAACTCACGGCAGGGTGGCAGGCTGTTTGGCCGCCAGGCGTATGTCGGGCTCTCTGACCGTTCGGCGGGTACCGTGACACTTGGGCGCCAGTACGACCTGGTAGCGGAGTGGATCGCGCCGTTCACCCCACCTGGCAAGTGGAATGGCTATATGGCGCACGTCGGCGACAATGACAATACGAACTGGCAGTTCCGCATCAACAATGCGGTCAAGTACGTGACGCCAAACTTCGGCGGCTTCCAGGCCGGCGCCATGTATGGTTTTGGCGAAGTTGCAGGCGACAGCCACCGCAATTCGACCATGAGCTTTGGCGTTACCTACGCCGGCGGCCGTTTTCGCGCCGCCGCCGCTTACTTGCACATCGATAATCCTGCAAGTGCAGTTCCGGAGGGCAACTGGAATACCATCCTTTTCCCGGCCGTTTCAGCCACGTCGCCACTGCAGCCGAATCGCATCGCCCCGTCGAGCATGTCGGTTGCCGCGCTTGCAGGCCAGTACGATCTCGACAAACTTAAGCTCGCCGTGTCATTTACCCAGAGCCGCTACAAGGACTTGGGCGATGCCGCGGACGGGCTTACCAACGGTGATGTGCGTTTCAACAATATCGACGTCAATGGCTCCTACAGCGTCGCGCCCGCCTGGCAGCTCGGCCTGGGGTACACGTACACAGCCGGGAAGGTGCAGCCGACCGGATTCACGCCGAAATATCACCAGGTCAATGCGGTAAGCAATTATTTCCTCTCCAAGCGAACCATTCTCCAGGCCGCCGTTGCGTACCAACGCGCAGCGGGGGACGCACAGAACGCCTACTTGCTGTTCGGCAGCAGCGGCGCGTCCAGCACAAGCGGGCAGCTCATGTTGCTGGCGGGTATTTTCCACGTCTTCTAACCGGGCCCCAGGCATCGCGGCACGGCGGGGAGATGGCCCCCGCCTTGCCGCAGCCTCGCCCAACCTGTTGCACTACTTGTGATGAATCATGAATCCATGCCGGCCCGCTCAGGGGCCGCTGTTCTTGCCGACCTGATCCGAGAGTATGGGCACCGGCATGTCTTCCAGATCCCTGGCGAGGGCATCCTCGAGCCACTGGATGCCCTCGCTACCCGCCATCCCGAAATCAGCCTCGTCACCTTCCGCCACGAGGCAGGCATGACCTACGCCGCGCAGGCCTACGCGCGGCTTGGCGACCGGCCTTCCGTCTGCATGGCGGGTCGCGCTCCGGGCGCCCTGAACACAGCCCTGGCGCTGCATACCGCCGATACGGATAGTGCGGCGATGATTCTTGTCGTCGGGCAGCCGGCAGCCGCAGAGGCTGAGCGCGACCCGATGTCAGGATTTGATTTGCAGCAGGCGTTACGCCCGCTCGTCAAGGACGTCATCACTGTCACCACCGCCACGAGACTGCAGGAAGGGATGATGCGCGCATGGTGCAAGGCCAGCAGCGGCCGGCCCGGGCCGGTGGTCCTGGTTGTCACCGAAAATGTGTGGCGCGAGGATGCCACCTGCGCTCCGCTGCCTGCGCCCTCCATACCAGAGCCCGGTCCGGCGCCAGGGCAAGCCGGTGCGGTTGCGGGCCTGCTCCGCGAAGCCCGTCGCCCACTAGTGCTGGTAGGCGGCAGTGGCTGGAATGACGCAGCGCGACTACGCCTGCATGCCTTGGCACAAGCCCACAACTGGCCAGTCGCCGCTGGCTATCGACGAGCAGATCTGTTCGACAACGACGACCCACACTATGCGGGCGAACTCGGCATCGGTCTCAATCCGCTGCTGGCAGAGCGGATAGTGCAAGCCGACCTGATACTCGCCATCAACCTTCGCCTCGGCGAGATCAATACGTTCGGGACCGGTGGCTTCGGTGGATTCCGTCTGCTCGATGCCCCGCGGCCGGCCCAGCGCCTGGTTCATGTGCATTCCAGCGCCGACGAACTCAACCGCATTTATCGCGCCGACGTGGCGATCCAAGCTGCTCCAGCGCCCTTTCTTGAGGCGCTTTCAACAGCCCTTTCTGCGACTTCTTGGTCTTCCCCTGATTCCGACTGGCCAGAGGGCTTTCGCATCGCGCGCGCGGCGTTCGTCGGGAAGGGTGACTGTCCAGGAGCTGTCGACCTGCGAAAAGTCTTTATGACGCTGCGAGAGCGCCTCCCTGACAACACCGTCTTTACCGCTGGCGCGGGTGCCTACGCGATCTGGCTACATCGCTATCTTGCATTCCGCCAGCCCGGCACCATGCTTGGCGCCAAGAGCGGTGCCATGGGATACGGATTGCCGGCCGCCATTGGCGCAGCGATGGCGCGGCCGGATCGGCTGGTTGTGGCCGTGGCCGGCGATGGCTGCCTGCTCATGCATGGTGAAGAACTGGCGACGGCAGTCCAGCAAAATCTGCGCATCATCATTATCGTTATCAATAACCAGGGATATGGCGCCATCCGAAGTGCCCAGATCCGGCAGTTCGGGCGTGCTGTCGGCAGCGCCTTGCGAAACCCGGATTTCGTAGCCTATGCAAGAGCCTTCGGCGCCCTCGCGGAACGCGTTCAGACGACCGCGGAATTCCTGCCGGCTCTGAAGCGAGTACTGAATGGAACCGGGCCGGCGCTGATCGAGATTGCCGTACCCGACACCGTAGCGAAGCCCGAATGAACCAACCTATCTCCATCGTCGTCGTTGGTGCCGGTATTTCCGGACTCACCGCAGCTTACCGGCTCACGGCTGCCGGCTTCACCGTCCAGGTTCTGGAAAGCCAATCGGCCGTGGGCGGGCGAATGGCACAACGGCGCGAGGGTCCCATTTCATACAATACCGGTGCGCGCCTGATTTACCCGTTTGGCCAGGCGTTTCACTCCTTGCTCGCCGAACTGGATCTGACGCGTGCGCTTGTACCGCTACGCAAGCTCGGCGCAAACGCCGCAATCGGCGGCGATCGTTACCGTGTCGAGCTGATGCCTGGCCCGCGCACCCTCATGACGCCCGGGCTGGATTGGCGCAGCCGGATACGCATGGTCGCGGCGGGAGTAGGTCTCGCGCGCCTGCGCTCGCGTACCGATCCAGACGCTGCGGCCTCATACCTGGAAGGCGACACCGAAACCCTGGCGGATTACATCAGCCGAACCACCACACCCGCCGTACTGAAGCAACTCATCGAACCCATCTTCCGCGGAACGCGTAGCTGGAATCCGGAGGATATTTCGGCGGCATTCTACGTCAGTACCATGCCGCATCTGCTCGGCAAGGACACCGTCTACACCCTGGCAGAAGGCATGGGGCAGGTGACTCAGGAACTGGGCCGTCGGGTGCCAGTTCTTTGCGACGCAAGGGCCTATGCCATCGAACGACACGCCGAGGGCCAATGCATCGTACGCTATCGGCGCCTCGGACAAGAACATGAGCTGCGCGCGAATGTTGTCGTCTGCGCCACGGAGGGCGCCCAAGCCGGCAAGCTTATCGTCGATCCTCTCGACGCGGAGCGCTCGATGCTCGAAGCAGTGCGATATAACAAGCTGGGTGTCGTTCACTACGCGCTGGAAGGGGATATTCCTGCCGAGCTGGAGTTCTCAGGCCGTCAGTCAACGACTCGCATTGCGACCTGGCAACAGTTGCCGGCGGCACCGATCGCAGGACGTTCGGACGCGCAACTCTACTGTCAGCTGACACCCGAGGCAGCCGAAGAAGCGGATCGCCTCGGCCTGGCCGATTCGCTCGACACCCTTATCCGGTCGGAAGTCAGGCAGCGCATTCCCCGCTTCGATAGTCGAGTGCACACTATTGTCAACCAGTGGATTCCGTACAAGCTGCCGATCTTCTACCCTGGCTATTGCCGGAAGGTGGCCGACTTTCTCACCTGGCAGTCTGCCGCGAGACGATCCGTCTACTACTGCGGGGATTACCTGTCCCAAGCGCTCCTGACCGGAGCTTGTGCAAGCGGCGACTCAATCGCAAAAGCAATCCTGGCGCACCACGGTTAGCTCATGGTTCACCAAGGACTGGCTTGGCAAGCAGGATTCAGGCATATCCGGTGCCGCTGATGAGAAACCCCGGCCACGTTGTGATCCGGGGTATTTGGAAGAACTGCTCACGGCCCCGCGAACCTATTCGTTCGCGGAACGCGCAGAAGACCCGCTAGCGGTCACGAAATACCCTGAAATTTAGCGAGCCAGACTTTCAGCTGCAACGGTCAGGAGATGTTTCCCGCGACTCGCATCTCCTTGTTCTCCTCGCTTACGAATTCGTCATCACCTTGCAGTACCCGGCGAGCTTGCGTAAGGTCGAGGTGACCTTCCCACGCTGCGATTGCTACCGCACCTACACAGTTTCCGATCAGGTTGAGCGCCACCCGGAAGAAGCCCATCAGCTTGTCCACCGACAGGATAAGCGCCACACCCAAAACGGGAATTGCGGGGATGGCAGTCAACGTCGCTGCGAGCACGACAGTCGCCGACCCGGGGATGCCATGCGCGCCCTTGGAAGTCAGGAGAGAGACCAGGAGAATCAGGGCGAGGGTTCCACCTTCCAACGGCGTGTTGGTCGCCTGTGCAATGAAGATGACGGCGCACGTCAGCCAAATCGAGAAACCGTCGAGGTTGAACGAGTATCCCGTCGGAATAACAAGCCCCACCGTAGTCTCTTTCACACCAAGGTGGCGCAACTTTGCCATCACCAGCGGCATCACGGCATCCGATGAACTCGAGCCCAGGGCGATGAGCAGCTCGCTCTTCAGGTAGCCGATGAACTTGAACAGGCTAAGACCGGAAAGCCGCATCACCACACCCAGCACAAGGAACAGGAAGATTGCGCATGCGGCATAGTAGGCCAGGACCAGTTGGCCAAGCTGCTGGATGGTGGCAAAGCCAAACTTTCCGACGGTGAAGGCCATCGCCCCTGCAACGCCGAGCGGCGACAGACGAACAATGAAGCCAATGACACGAAAAAGGACTTCGGAAAGGCTGTCCATCAGCTGACCCACCATCTTTCCTTTTTCACCGGCGATTTGAAGCGCGCAGCCGAACAGGACTGCAATCAAAAGCACCTGCAAAATGTCGCCCTTCGCGAAAGCCGAAAGGAAAGTGGACGGAATGATGTTCAGCAAGAAGCTCTTTACGTCCGAAACGTGTGAGGCATTCTCGACGAAGGTTTGTATCGACTTCGGATCCAGCGTGGATACATCGATATTCATGCCTACGCCAGGCTTCAAGACGTACGTGACGAAGACCCCAATCAGTAGCGCAATTGTCGTGACAATTTCAAAGTAGATAATTGTCTTGAGCGCTACACGCCCCGCCGTCTTCAGATCCCCTGCATGCAGGATCCCAGTCACGACGAAACAGAAAACAATGGGCGCAAGCATCATCTTGATGAGCTTGATAAATGCTTCCGCCAGTGGCAGCAGTTGCACCCCAAAGGACGGGTACACGAAACCAATAAGCGCGCCAACTGCAAAGCCCAAGAGGACCTGGATATGTAACTTCTTCAGATACTTAAACACAATTTTTCTCCACCATCCCGCCTTCGAAGCCATCGTTGATTCCGACGGGTTCTTCGCTGTTACTTACTTCTCTGCGGTGCCGCAACCGAGAATTGCATGTTCCATTTCCTGCCTGAACGCGGGAATCACCGGCCGCACCTCCTCTGGAAGCACAAACTTGTCGCAGTTCGGACCGGCGCCGATCCGGTCAACCACAACGAAGTCACAAGCTTCGGTGGGCAACAGCACGTGATGCCAAACACCTGGGGCGTAATTGATGCCTTGCCCTGGTTTGGCGATGAAGGCGCGGACCTTGGCCGCATCCACCGAAACTCCCCGGGGAGCGACCACTACGATAAAACTGGTCGGCTTCATGGGAATGAAGGCTTGGCTCGACAATGGGTGACGTTCGAGGAACACCACCTCCAACGGCAATACGTACGGCTTTGCGCGCATGATGCTGATGCCAGCCTTACCACCAAGAGCCAGAGCATCAACCACGGCGAGGTCATGGTAGCGCTCAACCATGCCTTCGTTGATGTGATGGAAGGCGCCCGGGGAAGCCTCAATGACCTCGCCGAACGGCGAAAAGGCCGCCTTGGTCAAGGGCTCCAATTTCAGGGTGATACGCATAGGTCTCCTTTTATGCTTATGACTTTGTCAGGTTCCGGCCATACTGGTCTGACCAGTAATAACTGTAGACTTGCCAGAAAGCTCGGTCAAGTGCTATATGTGATAATTATCAGACCAGTATGAAGTGTCACCTACACAGACTATGAAAGCGACTTCCGCTGCATTGGCACCCAAGGCGCCGCTGACTGCTCCCGCGCCACCAGGGCGTCGGCCACCTATCGCATTGCGCACGCCTGTCACGCAGCACGCCTTGGAGCGCATGCAGACATCCATCTACAGCGGCGAATGGGCGGCGGACAGCCAGATCCCCTCACAGCGTGAGTTGGCTGAGCTGCTCGGCGTAAGCCGCTCTTCCTTGCGCGAGGCAATTTCCTCGCTGGAGGGAATGGGGCTGGTGCGGGTAGAGCCCGGCAGAGGCGTGTTTGTAGCATCGCTCGAGCAGCAGGCTGCCGTCGGCAGAAACTCTGAAGTTCATCAGATCGACCATACACCGAGTGAACTTTATGAGGCACGCCTGTTGATGGAAGGTTGGGCCGCCGCCCTCGCATCCATCCATATCACCGATGACGACATCGCCGCCCTACGAAAACTGCTGGGGGAGATGGAAATCACGGTAAAGGACCACGATGTCACACGGCTGAACCAGCTGGATTTCGAGTTTCACTCGCTGATAGCTTCTTGCTGCGGCAATCGCCTGATTCGTGCACTACTTGCTCCGATTTTCTCGGAGGAAGAAATGAGCGCCCCGCGCCTTTCCGACACGGCATTCCTGAGCAGCCGCGTCAAAGAGCACAAGGAAATCGTGGAAGCCTTGGCAACGCGCAACCCTGGCCTCGCTCAAATGGCCATGCGTAACCATGTCCTGCGCAGCGCAAAGCGTGTCCAGGTAGAGCTGCCTGAGCACGTACATCAGCTGCCTTGATGCACCACAACTGCATGCCGTTGGCGGGACCGTCGCCTGCCAACGGCCGCAGCATGCGTCAGAAGGTGAAATCGCGATTCACGTTCTTGTAGAGCAGGTATGTCGCCTTGGACCAACCGGTGGCATAGAAGAACTGCGGACAGAACGGTGCCATGTAGATGAAGTCCTCCGCCCAGCACTCGTGCCAGTCATTTTGCAGTAGGTACATCCCCTGCCCTTCCAGCATATAGAGCCCATGTTCCATGACATGCGTTTCCACCATGGGAAAGTAATTGCCAGGCTCGAAGCTCAGGATGTTGATGGCAAAGTCGAACGCCGGATTTTCATCGGGCAACAGATGCTGCCAGGTTCGGCCCTTGGTGTGCTTGTTCACCTTCTCGACATTTTGCTCGTGTGAAACCAGGGCTGCCGGGGCTTCCACGCCTTCGAGGCGTTCATAAGGTTTCTTGATCCATACGACGCGCGCTTCGTCGGCGCCCGGGTTGTACACACGTACGCCAGTTCCCGCGGGCGCGTATGCGAAGCCCCCTGCCTTGAGCTCGTGTGTCTTGCCCTCCAGTTCGAGCGACACATTGCCTGAAACAACGTAAAAGAAGGCCTGCATACCGTCGTTTCGCAGGGTCGTCATTCCGCCGCCACCCTGGATCTGCAGCAGCAGCTGGGCAAACTTCGCGCCCAGACCTGGCGTAGCTTGAACGCTGATGGTGGTCTTCTCAATCCCCGGAATACGGCTTTCCAGAATGCCCTCAGGAGGCATCACCGCATAGTGAGTCGTTACGGCCGCACGATGATGAGCGAACACACCGGGGGGCTGAATTTGCCGCTTCGTCATTTTTTTGAACTCCTTGGGTAGGTGAGGGAAGCACCATGGCATGGTGCTTGAGGTTAGAAGCGATGGCGCAATCCGACAGAAGCGCCGAATGGGTCGGCGCCAGCGGCCGCTCCGGTGCGGCCGTTGGAAAAGTCATACTTGGCCGCCGCCTGATTGAGAATCTTCGATATCGTTGTGCGAATCATTGTTCGCTTACTCAGGTTGTAGTTGTAGCCGAGCGTCCACAACTGTGCGCCGGTCTGGCTGCTCGAACCACAGTTGACTCCGTTGCCTCCCGTGTCCCCTTGGCAACGAACATCATTCGCACGCCCGTACATGGCGTAGATTTCGTGGGCTCCCCAGTCATATTCGGTAACAAAAGCCCACGCATCCCGGCGCAAGCGGCCGTCACCATTGGAGAACTGGCCATCGCTGACCGAACGGTCATACAGACCGCCGATGAGCCACCGCTCTGTCACCTGGTACTTCACGCCGACGCGATGTTTTTGGTCGTGGCCATTGGTCTGTGCCAGGCCGGCCTTGTTCTTGTCGTGTCTGTCCTCGTACGCATAAGCGACGTAGAAGGGACCTCTTGCATAGGCAAGCCCGGCACCAATGACGTGGTCGTTGCGGCCGGTCCCGTCGGCGCGGGCCTCTCCAAATCCATACTGCGCGCCTACCTCGATCCCATAGAAGGACGCCGAACGGTAGCGCACCGAGTTTTGCAACCGTGAATCGTGGTCGGTCGAAATGCCGTTCATGCTCGAAACCAACGACTGCAACGCCCCGACGCCCGTATTTGCGCCTGGCGTAAGATCAAGGGCGTTACCCAGTGCGCGCACGCTGGTAGTGTTCACACCCAGCGTGAGAGCCCCCACCGGCCGATGGCGCAGTCCTACGAACGTATCTCGATTAAAGAAGGGCGTGCTGGACGCACCAGAATCAATCGAAAAGTTGCCTTCCAGCTGGAAGAAGGCGTCCAGACCGCCGCCTAAATCTTCTGAACCCCGGATACCCCAGTACGACCCTTGCGAACTCAGTCGGGTAATTCCCGGCTTGTCAGCCGCCGGGCCCGCAGTCGCGCCCTTGGCGCTTACATAGTCAATCGCAGCGTCAGCCACGCCATAGAGCGTCACGCTACCCTGCGCTGCGGCGCCGGCCGTGAGTGCCGATAGGACTCCGCCCACCAGTATACGTTTCACATCTCCCTCCCCGTTGTTATTATCATACTGGTCATACCAGTATGATACGATACTCACACGTGTTGGCAGAGTCAAGCACACTTTCGAGGAGAGGCTGATGAACGGCTTGGGTGGGTTAAATCAGACTGAAAACGGGGTCATCGTGGGGCTGCTGCAGCTTCGGAAAGCGGATATCGCAACGGCGGAGGACCTGCGCCTCTCTGCCGAGAGGCTCGCCTCGTTTGTGCACCAGGTAAAGGCGGGGCGCCCAAATGTCGACATCATTGTCTTTCCCGAGTACTCGCTCAATGGCGCCTCGAAGGCGTTGAGCGCTGATCTCCAGTGCACTGTGGATGGACCCCATGTTGGCGTGCTTCGTGACGCGTGTCGCCTGGCAAACGTATGGGCATGCTTCTCCTTCATGGAACTCAACCCGGGCGGCAACCCGTACAACTCAGCGATTCTGGTCAACAATGAAGGCCAAGTCTGCTTGCACTACCGCAAACTTCACCCGTGGGTTCCTGCAGAGCCGTGGGCGCCGGGGAACCTGGGCATACCGGTGTGTGAAGGACCCAAGGGTTCCAAGATTGCCGTCGTCATCTGCCATGACGGGATGTTTCCCGAGGTCGCTCGGGAGTGCGCTTACAAGGGCGCCGAGTTGATGATTCGCATCGCCGGCTACTCTTCGTCACTGCGTCATCAATGGCACCTGACCGCACAGGCCGATGCCTTTTGCAACCTGATGTACACAGCAAGCGTTTGCGGATGCTCAGCCTCTGGCCCATTTGGTGGAATGGGCGAGGCCATCGTCGTGGGTTTCGATGGAGTACCAATCCGCCACGGCAGCAACAAGGAAAATGAATTGATTACTGCCGAAATCCGACCGGACCTGGTACGCGAGGCACGCCGAACCTGGGGTGCTGAAAACAATATCTACCAGCTGGGCCACAGAGGCTTCGTGGCCGTCAGCGGCGGCGCGAACGACTGCCCGTATACGTACATGCAAGACCTGGTCGCTGGGCGGTACAGTCTGCCGTGGGAAGATGAAGTCCTCGTAAAGGATGGCACGATGGCCGGACACCCTCCCCCACGGCGAACGTGACGACCGGTGCCCACTTTGCCAGGTTGGCGAAGCGGGTTTCCAAATGGCTACGGTCAGCGCGCAATCAGTCCAGGCGCTCCCAGGAGCCGGAGTCTTGTCACTCCGCCGTCGGGGTAGATATTCAGTCTGACATGGGTGACGAGCGTATCCCGAAGCGCCGCGCTCAGCTCGACAGCATTCTGGCATCCGCCCTTCAGGTTACTGCGCCCTACCAGTTCCGGCCAGTACATCGCCTGGTTCAGAACCACCTCGTCGGTGGCACTTTCGAGGCATGCGCCTTGCAGCGAAAAGGCGGCAGGAAAGTTGCCCGTGTAGTAGGTCGTATCGACCAGGACGCGCTCCAGCGTCCCCGGTGCCGCCAAGGCAATCACGGCCCAGTCATGCCCCGGCTTCCTCAGACGCCTGGTTTCCCAGCCCTTGCCCCATTCCACTGAGGGACCTGGCGCAATCATGGCCCGTACCGCGCCGAAGTGCGTATCACTGCAACCTACAATGCGGGCACCGTTTTCCAGTGCCGCCAGATCGCACTGGCCAGCCGGACCGAGCGCCTCCGGCAGTTGGACCAGCCCAAAGACACGAAAGCGAGCCATCCCGCCGTCCGGAAAAATGTTCAGCCGGACATGTGTGAAGACCCCTCTTGCGTCGACTGAAACCAGTCGTTGGCTATCCCCGGCAAGCTCGGTCGCGGGCACGAGCGCGGTCCATTCGACCTCGGCGATATCGTCATCCGCCGAAATGGCGCAGGCTTGCACTGACGCGGCCAAAGGATAGTTGCCGGTGTAGAAGCTGGTGTCGAATCCTATCGCGGTGATCTGGCCTGGCCGGCCAAGCTTGATAACACACCATTCGTTGCCAGCCTTGCGTCGACGAGACGTCTCCCATCCATCTACCCAGCGCATCCCTTCGTCATCGTGATAGTAGTAGTTCGCCGCTTTCGGGTTGAGCATGCGCGATGCCGGCGCATACCACTCGTCGGACGCCGCTACGACTGTCGCGCCCAGACGCTCATCCGCCAGATCCACGTACGCCCGTTCACTGCGAAGGAACGCTTCCGAAGGTTCCGAACGCTGCCGAATCATGGTCCTGTCATTACTTCCGCCTGCCATCATCTGCCTCCCTAAATTGTCCGCAATGCAGACTGATTGAATCCGCCGCACCCCAGCCAGAGCTGACATGCGGCGATACCTGACGGCGTTAGCTCCAAGGCCTGGAACAGCGCCGATATGAAATGGAAAGGCCTCCCCGCTCATGAATGAGTGCGCCGAGATCGGCGAGCCGCTCTTGCCCTGTCGTCACCGTAAGCACGTGGTGGCCAGACAGTTCGCCGCTGGGGCAGGCAAAGCGCGTAGGCCCGTAAGGAATCAAGAGTTCTCCGCCTACATCGTCATTCCCTCCATAGAGCAGAATCTGGCCCACGGCTGGCCGCGATATGCCTCCATTGCCGATATGCTTTGCGGTTCCTCCCAGGCGAGCGAAAACCGCATGGCCGCTCCAGCGCCCTTGCAGGAATTCCCATTGAGCCGGCAACCTCTCCATCAACCAGTCACATGCTGCCGGCGAGAGGTCTTGCTCAAGTCTTGCCAGAAAGGAATAGGGACCCGCCTTCATCTCGATATCCATAATTTCTCCGATTCGCATATAGGCAATGCAGGGGCCTGGCCAAGCCAAGGCCATTGAACAACATCAACCGCGGAAACGCATGGCGGTTCCGATGGCACACGCGAACACGATGGATAGGCACGCAGCGATGGCTATCATGGCGTTCGCCAGGCCCATCAGCCCTGCCACATATCCAACGAGCAAGCCACCCACGGCAGCGCCGGCGCGAAACGTCATGACGTGGAGCGCGACTACCCTACCCTTATGCGTCTCAACGGCTTGCATTTGAGCGAATGCACTTGAGCAGATGTTCACAGCGGCCTGACCGAGCGCAAAAATCCCGATGGCGAAATAACCGCCTAGTTCCGAGGACGATAGCGAAAGCATTGCGGTGCCTGAGGCGAGAAAGACAAGCGAAGTCACCTGGACCTTCAGCAGCGTCCGAATGTGACTGACAAGCGAAAGCAAGAGGCCAGCCGCAATAGCAAGGACTCCAAACAATGCATTGATATTGCCAAGCACCCTTGCATCCTGTCGCAGGATGCTGTCGACGATTGCCGGCAGCATGTCGATAACGGGGCGACCCAGCATCGCATACGCAAGGTAGACCAGGAAGACCAGGCGCATGGATCGGTCGTCAAGGACTGCGGTGAATGCACCCTTCAGCGTTACGAGGAAGGATTCCCGCCTGGGCGGCCGTACTGGCTTGGTCTCACCGTCATTTCCGGAGAGAACTCGCACAAACATGGCATCTGCCAGTGCGGTGACGCCACTCAACGCGAACGCAAAAAACGAGAGATTGTTCGTTATCAAGTACGCCGCCCCAAGCGGGCCGACAGAACGTGCGATATTCATCGAGACAGAGTTCACCGACACAGCACTGGCGATTTCGGTCTTCTCGACCAGCTTGGTGAGCAATACCTGGCGGGCCGGCTGCGAAAAGCTTCCGCATATCCCGACGAGTAGCGCACACGCAAGCAACGCGAAAATCGTCAGGTTTCCGGTGACGGCAAGCGCCGCCAGGACTAAGGACGTCAGACCACAGGTCGCATCAGCGATGCGGACGACTTGCCTGACCTTGCCTCGGTCGACCAGTATCCCCGCGAGCGGGGATACGACGAAGGATGGTGCAAACTGGACGAAGATCAGAATGCCGAGCAGCAGTTCAGAATGAGTTTGCTCCCATGCGTACCATCCCACGACCACCTGCTGAACCCATGTCCCAATCTGGGCCGAGGTATGAATCAGGTAATAGGCAGCAACCCGCGGCTGGCGAAGAACTCTCATGCTCGCAAAGTCATGGACTCCACACCCATGTCATTGCGAGAATAAGTATCCTGCATCAAAGATGAATCGGCCTCGACCAGCGAGTTCGCGTAATGGCACCGGACAGCACGCCCGTCCCCATACTCGCTCAACGCCGGCCGTTCATTGCACACGTCCGACCGATACGGGCACCGCGGGGAGAAGCAGCAGCCTTCCGGCCTTTGCATTGGGTTCGCAACGCCCGCCAGGATTCGATTCGCTTCATCCTGTTCCCGCCGCACCAAGGTCGGCGTACTTGCGAGCAGCGCTTTGGTATAGGGATGGGCCGGATTTCCCAGAACCTGCTCGGCAGGTCCATATTCGACGACTTCACCCAGATACATCACGGCAATCTCATCTGCCATATGACCCACCACAGCGAGGTCATGGCTGATAAACACCAGCGTCAGCTGAAACTCCTTCCGAAGTTGCAGCAGAAGGTTCAGGATCTGAGCTTGAACCGAGACATCCAGCGCCGACGTCGGCTCGTCGCAGACAATCAATGCCGGGTTGGTTGCAAGGGCACGTGCAATTGCAACGCGTTGGCGCTGCCCACCGGATAGCTGCCCGGGTGAAGCGTGGTGAAGCCGGGTTGGCAGACCGACCTTCCCGAGCAAGCTGGTCACGTGCGCGTCACGTTGTGCCGCGGGCATGGCCGCAGACAGGTCAAGCGGCCGCCGTACAATCTCGCTCACCCTGCGACTCGGATTGAGCGATGAGTAGGGATCCTGAAATACGGTCTGCACAAGGGCTGCCCGCTGCGCGGGCTCATACGCTCCAATGGGACGTTCATCGAGCAGCACTTCTCCTGAAACTGGCTGCTCCAACCCGAGAAGCATCCGAGCAAGCGTGGACTTCCCGCATCCCGACTCACCCACGATGGCCAGTGTCCGGCCCTTCTGAAGACGCAAGGACACGTCAACCACAGCCTTGAGCGAGAGCCGTGGCTTGAACAGGCCGCCGCGGACCTGGTACGTCATGGAGATGTCCTTTGCTTCCAGCAGTACATCTCCCGCCGGCCTCCGCAACATAGCCATAGGTGTCTCGACTTCCTCCGGCTGCGGGGCGCTGGCAAGGTGACATGCACCAGAGTGCTTCTTGTCGTAGGCACGAAGCTTCGGCGCTTCGAGACCGCATCTGGCGAATGCGTACTTGCACCGACGCTCGAAGACGCAGCTGGCTGGCTGGGAATAGAAGGACTGGACGGTGCCCGGTAGTGTAGGAAGCAGAGTGCCGGCCTCATGCTTCCCAAGGTCCGGGATCGACCGTAGCAGGCCCTGCGTATAGGGATGCCGCGATGCGGCGAAGAGTGTGCTCGTCGGTGCGGCTTCTACGATTTCTCCGGCGTACATGACGGCAACGTTGTCGGCGACTGATGCTACGGCCCCCAAATTGTGGGAGATCAGCAGCAATCCCATGCCGAGCTCTCGACGCAGGTCATCCAACAAGTCCAGGATCTGCTTTTGGACCGTGACATCCAGGGCCGTAGTGGGCTCGTCGGCGATGAGCAGCTGCGGGCGATTCATGAGCGCCATGGCAATCATGATGCGCTGGCGTTGCCCACCGGAGAACTCATGCGGGAACGATGTCATACGCTTGGCCGGCGAGGCAATACCCACCCGCTCCAGCAGCTCAATCGCGCGTCTGCGGGCATGGTCGCTGGCCACCGCCTGGTGGCGCCGCATTGTCTCCGTCAACTGCCTGCCGATGCTGTAGACGGGGTTCAAGGCCGTCATTGGCTCCTGGAAGATGTATCCAACCTGAGTCCCTCGCACGGTGCTCGCCAGGTCGCGCTCAGACATGCTGGTCAGGTCCAGGCCATTTACGCGCAGCGTGTCAGCCGAGCACTGTGCGCGCCGTGGCAGCAATCGTGGAATCGAAAGCGCAGTTAGCGACTTGCCGGAACCTGACTCACCGACTACTCCGAGGCACTCTCCCTTGTCGATTTTGAGGCTGACGTTACGGACAGCATGCAATGTGCGCCTGTTCTCCAGCGGCAGCTTGATGCTGAGATTCTCTACTTCAAGAAGCATGGCGTTCAATCCCGAGTCTGTGGCTGGATGACATCGCGCAACCCATCGCCGAGCAGGTTCACGCCTATCACGAGAAGAAAGAGAGATGCGCCGGGCAGCAAGACAATCCATGGATTGAGGAACATCACCGCCTTGCCTTCCGAGATCATCAACCCCCAGGACGGGATGGGCGAAGGCACTCCGACGCCAAGGAACGACAGCGACGCTTCTGCCAGGATAGAAACCGCCACTTCCGCAGTGAATACGACCAATAGCGACCCAGCCAGGTTAGGCAGGATGTCCCAGACGATGATTTGGCGAGCACTGGCGCCAGCCAATTTCGATGCCTTGACATAGTCCAGTTCTCGAATCCGCTGCGTTGCGCTGCGCGTCACGACCAGATAGAGCGTCCAGTGCATCAGCCCGATAACGCAGACGACGGTCGTGAGCGACGGCTGAATGAAATAGATCAGGGTCATCGCCAGGAGCAAGCTCGGAAGCGCAAGCTTGCACGTAAGGCCGAACATGACAGCGTGGTCAACCAGGCGCCCGAAGTATCCGGCGATCGAACCCAACGTTATTCCGATGACGGCGCCGATAGACGCGGCGCAGAAGCCAATGGTGAGCGATACTCGCGCGCCCTCGAGCAGGCGCGCAAGAACGTCTCTACCCAGCTGGTCCGTGCCGAGCGGATGCTGGAGTGCGCCCCTGGCATCCCAAGCCGGCGGGCGCAGTCGCATCATCAGATCCTGCGCGTATGGGTCTGTCGTCCAAATCAGCGGCCCGAAAAGCGCAACCATGATGTAGGCAAGTACCACCCCACCACCAATGCGCACGCTTCGGTTGCGAAGGATTCGTTTTGGCAGACTGTCGCGCCTTTCAGCATTCGATGAGGCGCTTACTTCCGTAGTCAGAGCAATATCGGTCATCTCATGCAAGCCTAATTCGTGGGTCAAGCCAGGCGTTGAGGACGTCTGACACAAAAGTCATCAGCACAAACATCACCGCGAAGACAAGCACCAGCATCTGTAAGGTAGGGATGTCACCGGTAAGCACTGAATTCAGTGCCAACCGGCCCAATCCATTCATGGCAAAGACGACCTCGGTAACGACCGATCCTCCCAGCTTGTTCCCCAGTTCGATGGCGAGCACGCTCACCACCGGAAGAATCGCGTTACGCATGGCGTGGCGACGCAGAAGGCTCCAGCCGAAGAACCCTTTTGCCCGGGCGGTCCGGATAAAGTCCGCCGAAAGTACTTCCATCAGCCCCGACCTGGTCAGCCGCATGACATTCGGGACCGCACCTTTGCCGAGAATCACCGCCGGCATGATGTAGCTCTGCCACGAGTCGTCTCCGGACACCGGAAGCAAGCCGAGGTGAACGGCGAAAAACAGGATGAACAACAGTCCTACCCAGAAATTCGGGGCGGCCTGTATGGCGGCTGCGACTGAGAGCGCGGTGCGGTCTATCCAGCTGCCTGGCCGCAGTGCGGCAGCGACACCAAGTGGCAGGCCGATCAGGATGGTGACCAGCATCCCGCTCAGCGCCAGTCGGATGGTGACCGGTGCATGCTCGAGGATAATTTCCATGACTGGCTGCTTCATGACATAGCTGACGCCCAGGTCACCTTTTAACAGCCCGCCCACCCATGTCACGTACCGCTCTGACGCGGGCCTGTCCAACCCGAGGTCTGCGCGGACTTGCGCGATTACGGCCGGGTCATCGGTATCGCCAACGATAGCCGCGGCCGGGTCGACGGCAAAGTTGAGCAGCGCAAAGGTGACAATCGACGCCGTCAAGGCGACGGCGATTGCCAACAGGATCTTCTGCGTAACGAATCTAAGCACGATGTCGTTTCCCTAGTTCATTCACTTCTTTGCCTTCCACGTGGCTAGATACAGCCGTGGCATGCCGTCAGCAGCCTGCGGAAAATTCAGATCCGGCGCCAGGACGAAGTTCTGGGTGAATTCAAACAGAGGTACCCAGTAGGCTTGGTCAAGAATGCGACTCACCGCCTCCCGCCCGAGCTCCTTACGTGCTGGGATGTCGGTTGTGGACAGGAACTGTTCGAGACTCGAATACAGTCGCTGGTCGTGATGGAAGTCACTGGGCGAGCCCTTGCCGAACAGATTGGGCAAGAGCGCGCCAGCATCCGCGACGCCCAGGGAGCCGTTGTTCTCGAAATATGCTGAGATCTGGTTTTCATCGCGCGCCTTGAGCACAGCGGGCGATTTGGCGACGCGCAGATTGGCGTTGATTCCGGCCTTTCGCCACATCGCGACGACAGCTTCCAGCGTTTCCTTTTCACGCGATGCCCACAGATCAAACTGAAGTCCGTTCGGATAACCCGCCTCAGTAAGAAGTTGCTTCGCCTTTGCGATGTTGTAGTTGTACTTGGTGACGTCCTGGGCGCAGCCGAACTGTATCGGCAAGCAGGGGGTATAGGCAGGAGCCGAACGTCCGCGAATGAGCTGCCTTGTCAGAGCCTCCCGGTCCACCGCGTAGTTGAGGGCCTGACGTACCTTCAGCTTGGTAAAAGGATTGTCCTTGCCGGTGCGCCCGGCCGCGTCCAGCACGATGAAGCCGATGCGCATGGACGGCGACGCCACAAAGACTGCTTGCTTGGTACTTCCAACCTCATCGGCAATGTCCGTTGGAATGTTGTATGTCCAATGAACGCCGCCGGAAAGAACCTCCGCTACCTGAGTTGCGTAGTCTGGAATCACCTTGATGCGAATGCGCGGGATTTCTGGCGTGCCTTTCGGGGATTCCTTGCGATAGCCGGCAAACTTTTCCAGCACGACTTCTCGTCCGGGCAGGAACGAGGTGACTTTATAGGGGCCAGTCCCCACCATTTTTCGCGACTGCGCCTCGACATCCAGGCCGCTGGGCGTCCCCGCTTTGTCGTACGTTCCGCTCTTGACAACCCGACCTGTCGTTGCCAGAAAATGCAGCGCCAGAGGATTCGCGCCCTTCATTCTGAACACCACGGTACCAGGCGCTTCCCCCTTCTCTACTTTCGCCAGCCATCGCTTGAACTGATCCCCCTTCTTGGCAGTGCTTTTGGGATTGATGATGGACTGGAATGTATAGATGACGTCGTCGGCTGTCACTTTGCTGCCGTCATGGAACTGGATGTCCTCACGCAGGGTGACTTCAAGAACGGTCGGTTCGAGATATCGGTAGCTCTTTGCCAGCAAGGGCGTCGGCTGCTGCGTCGCCGGGTCGATGTAGAAGAGAGAATCGTCAATCAGGAGACTGAGGATTTCGTTCTCGCGAGAGGTGGAGTTGAAATTGTCCAATACCAATATTTCTCTCGCGACCGCTGCGACAAGCGTGCCGTCTGCGGGCTTGGCGTCCGCGGCAATCGGTGAGAAACATCCCCATAGGATGGAGAGGCCTGCCAAGCTGCTGCGAACTCGTTTCATGCTCTGTAATCCCCCTGAACATACGATTTTTTGCCGTTCTGGTCATACTGGTATGACCAGTGTCGAGACACTATAGTCGGGGGGTTGAGCTACTGTCAAAAGAGGGTTTTCCCGCAGTGGCAGCGCCCGATTGCCAACTCGCTGGCGTGTGCCGCCTATACTCCGCATGCCACCTTTCATCCGGAGCCAAACCATGGATTACACCCCGGGCATCAGCCACCTCGCCGCCCTGCTCGCCGATCCCGGCCGCGCGGCCATGCTGTGGGCGCTGATGGACGGCAGCGCCCGGCCCGCCGGCGAGCTGGCGCTGATCGCCGGGCTGTCGGCCTCCTCCACCAGCGGCCACCTGGCCCGCTTGACCGAAGGCGGGCTGCTGGTGGCCGAGACGCGCGGGCGCAACCGCTACTACCGCCTGGCCGCGCCGGAGATCGGCGTGGCGATCGAGGCGCTGGCATCGGCGTCGCTGGCCAGCCAGCCGCCGCGGCTGCGCGACGTGCCGGCATCGCGCACCGCGCCACCGGCGCTGCGCCAGGCGCGCACCTGCTATGACCACCTGGCGGGCGAGCTGGCCGTGGGCCTGTTCGAGCGGATGACGCATTCGGGCTGGCTGATGCTGGACGGACAGCGCGTAGACCTGAGCGGCGACGGCGCGCAGGCGCTGGCGGGGCTGGGTGTCGACGTGGAGGCGGCGCGGCGCAAGCGGCGCCAGTTTGCCTGCACCTGCCCGGACTGGAGCGAGCGCAAGCCGCACCTGGGCGGCGCGCTTGGCGCGGCGCTGTTGGGCAGCCTGCTGTCGCGCGGCTGGGTCGAGCCTACGCGCACCTCGCGCGCGTTGCGCGTGACACCGGCGGGCCAACGCGAGATCATTCGCATCGCGGCCTAGGAGACCGCAGCAAGCAACAGGAGAAAACAAGATGGCCACACCCCTGGACGACGACACGCAGGACGCGATTGCGCGTTTCTTCGCCCTGATCAACCTTGGCGACAGCGCGCAGACCTCGGCGCAGCTGTCGATGTTTGAAGATGCCCTGCTCGATGCCGAGGACGATGACACCGATGGCCAGGAACTGCTGTGGGTGATCCGTGAGGTCATCGACTGGCAGTCCGGGTTCTTTGTCGACTGGAAGGATGCCCAGTCCTTTATCGGCTGCCTGAACCAGTTGTGCGAACGGATCGACCTGGAGATCGACTGGGGCAGCGACGACCCCGAGGAAGAAGCCTTCCTGGAGACCACCAGCGTGCCGGAACTGATGGAGCTGGCGCACAACCAATTGCGCGTGGCCGGCTATACGCTGTGGAACTGGGATACCGGCGGCGACGCCTACGGCGGCTGGATCACGCGCAGCGAGGACGACGAGGAGATGCTGGATCTTGCCGAAGTGCTGCACTTTGACGTGCGGCCGGCCGAGCAGCCTTATTGACCGATGCCCGCAAGCGGAGGCCGCGGCAGCTAAGCGTTCTCCCTCCGCTTGCCGTACGGGCGCCGCGCCTCCGGCACCCCCAGCGTCTGCTCCAGCATGTCCAGCAGCACCCGCACGCTGGCCGGCATCAGCTTGCGCGCCGGCATCAGCACGTAGACCTTCAGCGGCGATGAGGCATAGCCCGGCAGCACCCGCACCAGTTGCCCCTGACCGACCGCATCCTGCACGAAGCGCGGCGACAGCCGCGTCACGCCCAGCCCGTCGAGCGCCGCCTTGAGCCGCAGCTCGGCGTTATGGGTGCAGATGCGCGGCTCGACATCCTGGCGTGCAATCTCCACGCCGTCGCGCAGGAACTCCCAGTGGCGGTCGTCGGCATTGCCCAGCGTGGGCCACCCCTGCAGGTCCTGCGGCGTGCGCGGCAGCCCGCGCGTCTTGATCAGTGCCGGCGCGGCATAGAAGGCGCGCTCAACCAGCACCACGCGCTTGCTGGCGAACGAGGTGTCGTGCAGCGCGGTGTCGGTCATCACGAACGCGAGGTCGTAGCCGTGGCGGATCAGGTCGGGCTGGTCCCAGCTGACATCGACCTGCACGCGCAGGCCGGGGTGGGCGCGCAGCACGCGCGTCAGGCTTTCGGACAGATGCTGGGAGCCGACTTCATAGGGGGTGGAGATGCGCAGCAGGCCGCTGACTTCGGCGCTGTCCGAGGTGGTCTCGGCACTGATTTCATGGAGTTCGGCGAACAGCGGCGCCACGCGCTCATACAGGCGCTGGCCGCGTTCGGTCACGCGCACGCGGCGCGTGGTGCGCTCGAACAGGCGGATGCCTAGCTGGCCTTCCAGCCGTGCCACCGCGGCGCTGGCGGAAGATTTGGGTACCTCTGCCAGCTCGGCCCCCTGGGTGAAGCCGCCGCCTTCCACCACGCGGCAAAAAATCTCCCAGTCCTTCCATTCGATTGTCTTCATGCGGCGCCTCGTCATTGCGGTGCGCCGCGATTGTCCCACAGCGCGAACCATGGCGCTGTGGGCGGCGGCCCTTAATCGAACAGGATCACCGAGCGCGCCAGCTCGCCGCGGCGCAGTTGGTCGAAGGCATCGTTGATGCGCTCCAGCGGCAGGCGCTGCGCGATCAGTTCGTCCAGGTGCAGGCGGCCGGCCATATAGAAGTCCACCATGCGCGGCATGTCCACCGGGAAGCGGTTGGAGCCCATCAGCGAGCCCTGGATGCGCTTCTCGCCCAGGAAATCGCTGCCCTTCAGTTCAATCTTGACGCCCGGCGCGATCATGCCGATGACCGTGGCGGTGCCGCCCCGGCGCAGCATGGCAAAGGCCTGCTCGGTGGTCTGCTTCAGGCCGATGGCCTCGAAGGCATGGTGCACGCCGCCGCCGGTGAGGGTGCGCACGGCATCCAGCACATCGGCATTGCCGGCGTCGATCACGTCGGTCGCGCCGAACCTGCGCGCCAGCTCCAGCTTGGCCGGCACGCGGTCGATGGCGATGATGCGCCCGGCACCGGCGATGGCGGCGCTGTTGACCGTGGCCAGCCCGATGCCGCCGCAGCCGATCACGGCAATGGTCTCGCCCGGCTGCACCTTCGCGGTATGGATCACCGCGCCCATGCCGGTGGTGACCGCGCAGCCGATCAGCGCGGCGCGGTCCAGCGGCATGTCGCGCCGTATTGCCACCAGCGCGTGCTCATGGATCAGCATCTGCTCGGCGAACGCCGACAGGTTCAGGAACTGGTTCATGGGCCCGCCCTGGCGGGCCATCAGGCGCGGCTCTTCGCCTTCGCGGCGGCGGGTATCGGGCTCAATGCACAGCGACAGGCGGCCGGTCAGGCAGTGTTCGCAATGGCCGCAGTAGGCCGACAGGCAGGTGATCACGTGGTCACCGGGCTTGACCGTGCGCACTTCGGCGCCGACCTGCTCGACCACACCCGCGGCCTCGTGGCCCAGGATTGCCGGCATCGGGTACGGGTAGGCACCGTCCAGGAAATGCAGGTCCGAGTGGCACACGCCCACGGCGGCGGTGCGCACCAGCACCTCGCGCGGGCCGGGCTTGCCGATGGCAACGTCTTCGATAATCAGCGGGGTCTTGGGTTGATACAGGACAGCGGCCTTCATGAAGCTCCTTTGCGGCAGGCAACGAAGCGGAAAACCATACGCCCAAACCCGGGTTCAGGAAAGGCGCGGTGCAGCACCGCAGCCAGGCTTATAGCTCTTCCTTGATCGGGAGCACGCGCAGCACGCCGATGCCCAGATGCTGCAGCGGACCCATGCCGGGTTCGCTGTCATAGACCATGAGCTGCCCCTTCTCGCGCGTGGTCCAGGTCAGGCGCCGGTTGCCGCCGTCGCCATCGGTCTGCATGCCGACGCGATAGGCCATGTCGAGCAGCCCGTGCTCGGTGGACTTGATCATGCGCTCGGCCAGCGCCGGGCTGTCCAGCACGACGCCCATCTCGGTATTGAGCTTGGCCGAGCGCGGGTCCATGTTGAGCGAGCCGATGAATACCAGGTGCCGGTCGACGATGTAGTTCTTGGCATGCAGGCTGGCGCGGCTGGACGACAGCCATGAGCGCGAGCGCGAACCGCGCGCGGCCTTGCCGCTGCTTGCCAGTTCGGCGTAGGCGCTGGGCTTGAGCTCGTACAGCTCGACGCCCGCGGCCACCAGCGCCAGCCGGTGCGGGGCGTAGCCGGCATGCACCGGGCTGACATCGGTGGCGGCAAACGAGTTGGTCAGGATGCGCACGCGGATGCCGCGCTTTGCCAGGGCGATCAGCCAGGCCTCGCCATCGTCGTCCGGCACGAAGTACGGCGAGATCAGCAGCACTTCCTTCTGCGCGCCGTTGATCATTTTCTCGAGCCGGGCGGTGGCGTGCCCGGGGTCGTCGTCGGTCTGGTGCGTAATCTTGGCGGCCTTGTCGGAGACCACGACAGCCTTGCCGCTGTAGGCAGGCATGCGGCCGCTCTCGATGCCCTTGGCCAGGCCGGACTCCAGCAATTCCTTCACGTAGGGGCTGGCGACGGCCTGGTCGCCGCGTGCTTCCAGGCCCTTGCGCAGGCTGCGCATCTCAACCGGCGCTTCCTTGCCTGCGGGGATCAGCGCCACCACCGGGTATGAGGACTGGTCGTTCCAGTATTCGTCGAACACCGCCGATACCTGCGGCACCGCCGGTCCGGCAATCAGCACATCGAGGTCGCTGAAGTCCATGTCGGCGCGCGCGGAGAAGTAGGCATCGCCGACATTGCGCCCGCCCAGCAGGGTCATCTGGTTGTCCACCGTCATCGACTTGTTGTGCATGCGCCGGTCCAGCCGCTTGAAGCCGGCCAGCATTTCCAGCCAGCGCACGCTGCGGTTGGCAAACGGATTGAACAGTCGCACCTCGATATTGGGATGCGAATCGATGGCCGACAGGATCTTGTCCATGCCACCGGTATGCAGGTCGTCGAGCAGCATGCGCACGCGCACGCCGCGGTCGGCCGCGTCGATGATGTCGCCCAGCACGGCGGCGCCGGTGCCGGTGGTCTCGAAGATATAGGTCTGCAGGTCCAGGCTGCGTTGCGCCGCACGCGCCATCGCCAGCCGCGCAGCGAGCGCGTCGGGCCCGGACTGCAGCGGATAGAACAGCGACTCGCCTGGGTGCTGCGCCAGGCGCGGCGCCAGCACCTTGCCCAGCGGGGTGTCGGCGGTACTGACCGGGGCGCTCGAGGGGGTGCGCTGCGCCGAGGCTGGCAGGCTGGCGCACCCTGCCAGCAACCCGGCCGCCAGCGCCGACCCGAGCATCGCCGCCGTCAGCCGGCGCAGGCCCCGGCTGGCGCCCGCGTGCCTCGCGGCACGGCTTGGCCGGGTATCGAACGGAACATGACAGAGCGTCTGGAACATCCGTGAGGTCTCCCTGCGGCGGGATGGGATGGGGCTGGCCCCGCGCGCCGGCCGGCATGCAGCGCCTGCTACCTCGCACGATATACCGCGCGCCGCTGCCGTGGCAGCGGTGCCATTCCTGTTCCGCGTCGGGTGTTTGTCCTACATCGCATGCACAGGCAATGCGGTCACGCGGCCAATGCGGCACACCGGGCGGCGCGCGGCTCGCGCAGCGGCTTTCCCTGCACAACGATTTCTCTTATGATGCCGCCCAATATACCGGCCGGTAGAACCGGGAGGAGGCACTGGCGGCGGGCCGCCGCGACCCGTGCGGCTGGCGCTTCGGCGCAGCTTGCCGCCTCTCGGCGATGCCGGCATAGTTGCGCGCCTTCGCGACCTTTTGTCCTGGCGCGCGCCCAGACCGGATCCTGATGTCAAGCCAACCTTCCCAGCCCACCTCTTCCGGCGCCCCCGCGCCGACGCTGCGCCGCACCCTGCGGGCACGCCATCTCACCATGATCGCCATCGGCGGCTCGATCGGCACGGGGCTGTTCGTGGCCTCGGGTGCCACCATCGCACAGGCCGGCCCCGGCGGCGCGCTGGCCGCCTATATCCTGATCGGGGCGATGGTCTATTTCCTGATGACCAGCCTGGGCGAGCTGGCGGCCTATATGCCGGTGTCGGGCTCGTTCGCCACCTATGGCGCGCGCTATGTCGATGAAGGCTTCGGCTTCGCGCTCGGCTGGAACTACTGGTACAACTGGGCGGTGACCATCGCGGTGGAACTGGCCGCGGCCCAGCTGGTGATGCAGTACTGGTTCCCCGACACGCCGGGCGTGCTGTGGAGCGCGCTGTTCCTGGGCCTGATGTTCCTGCTCAACGCGATCTCGGTGCGCGGCTTCGGCGAGGCCGAGTACTGGTGCGCGCTGGTCAAGGTGGTGACGGTGATCGCCTTTATCGGCATCGGCACGCTGATGATCTTCGGCATCCTGCGCGGCGACGTGTCGGCCTCCCACGGACTGGCCAACCTGACCACCGGCGACGCGCCCTTCGTCGGCGGCCTGCCGGCGCTGATCGGCGTGGCCATGATCGCCGGCTTCTCGTTCCAGGGCACCGAGCTGATCGGCGTCGCCGCCGGCGAATCGGCCGATCCGGCCAAGAACATCCCGCGCGCGGTGCGCCAGGTGTTCTGGCGCATCCTGCTGTTCTATGTGCTGGCGATCCTGATCATCGGCATCCTGATCCCCTACACCGACCCGAACCTGCTCAAGAACGACGTGCAGACCGTGGGCGTCAGCCCGTTCACGCTGGTGTTCCGCCATGCGGGCCTGGCCTTTGCGGCAGGCGTGATGAACGCGGTGATCCTGACCGCGGTGCTGTCGGCCGGCAATTCTGGCATGTATGCCTCCACCCGCATGCTGTACAACCTGGCCACCGAAGGCCGCGCGCCGCGCATCTTTGCGCAGCTCACGCGCAACGGCGTGCCGCTGATGGCGCTGCTGGCCACTACCGCGGTGGGCGCGCTGTGCTTTCTCACCTCGTTGTTCGAAAGCAGGTCGGTCTACCTGTGGCTGCTGAACCTGTCCGGCATGACCGGATTTATCGCGTGGCTGGGCATTGCGGTCAGCCATTACCGCTTCCGCAAGGGCTTTGTCGCGCAAGGGCTGGACCTGGACCGGCTGCCTTACCGCTCGCCGTTCTTCCCCTACGGGCCGATCTTCGCCTTTGCGCTGTGCCTGATCGTGACGCTTGGGCAGAACTACCAGGCTTTCACCAGCGGCAAGATCGACTGGGTCAGCGTGGCCGCCACCTATATCGGCATCCCGATCTTCCTCCTGATCTGGCTGGGCTATCGCATTGCGCGCAAGACGCGCTTCGTGTCCTATGCCGAGATGCAATTCCCCGCCCTGCCGGCCAGACGCGATGCCGCCCCGGCGCGCGCCGCCGTGCCGGCAATCGGTGAATAAGCGCCATTCCCGCGCGCTTCACAACCAGCAGTACACAAGAGCAAGAAAGCACAAGCACAACAACAACAAGGAGCATCGCTTTGAAGAGAGCAATCCGCATGAGCATGCTGGCGCTTGGCGCCGGCATGGCACTGAGCCTGTCCGCGCACGCCGCGCCGACGCTGGTGGAATCGGTGCAGGGCTACACCCTGAAGCAGGACAAGATCACCAGCTTCACCGGCCTGGTGTTCGACCAGGGCAAGGTGCTGGCCACCGGCGACGCCGCCGCACTGCGCGCGCAGTACCCCGATGCCAAACGCATCGACGGCCAGGGCAAGACCCTGCTGCCGGGCCTGATCGACGCCCACGGCCACGTGTTCCGCCTGGGCTTCAAGACCACCGAGATCTCGCTGTCCGGCACCAGGACGCTGGCCGAGGCGCAAGGCATGATCCGCGCCTATGGCGACAAGAACCCGCAGCGCAAGTGGCTGCTGGGCTATGGCTGGAACCAGGTGAACTGGAAGCTGGGCCGCTTCCCGACCGCGGCCGAGCTGGACGCGGCGGTGTCGGACCGCCCGGTGCGGCTGGTGCGCGTGGACGGCCACGCCGCGTGGCTCAACACCAAGGCGCTGCAGGCCGCCGGCATCACGCGCGACACCAAGGACCCGGCCGGCGGACGCATCGAGCGCGATGCCAACGGCAACCCCACCGGCGTGCTGGTCGACAAGGCCATGGCGCTGGTCAACAGCGTGATCCCGCCGTACAGCGACGATGACCGCCGCGCCGCGCTGGCCGCCTCGCTGGCGCACATGAACGCGCTCGGCCTGACCGCAGCGGGCGACGCCGGCGTGACCGTTGCCGAGGACAAGATTTACCGCGAGTTCGCCGACCAGGGCAAGCTGACCACGCGCATCTACGGCATGATCCGCGACACCGGCGACGACTTCAAGGCGCTGTCGGCCAAGGGGCCGCTGGTGGGCTATGGCAACGACCGCTACTACCTGCGCGCGGTCAAGCTGTATGGCGACGGCGCACTGGGCAGCCGCGGCGCCGCGCTGATGGCACCGTACTCGGACGACCACGTGCACAGCGGCCTGCTCTTCATGAGCGATGCCGCCATGCAGACCGCGATCAAGACCGCGATCAAGGCCGGCTACCAGGTCAACATCCACGCCATCGGCGATGCCACCAACCACCAGGTGCTGGATGCCATGGAAACGGCCTACAAGGACGTGGGCGGGCGCCAGTTGCGTAACCGCGTCGAGCACGCGCAGGTGATCGCGCTGTCGGACATCCCGCGCTTCAAGACGCTGGACCTGATCGCCTCGATGCAGCCCACGCACGCCACCAGCGACATGAACATGGCCGAAGACCGTGTCGGCAAGGATCGCATCAAGGGCGCCTATGCCTGGCAGACGCTGCTCAAGCAAGGCACCGTGATCGCGGGCGGCTCGGACTTCCCGGTGGAATCGGCCAACCCGTTCTACGGCCTGCACGCCGCGGTCACCCGCACTGACCATGAAGGCCGCCCGATCCGCGGCTGGCATCCGGAAGAGGCCATGACCCTGCCGCAGGCATTCCGCGCCTTCACCCTGGACGCGGCCTATGCCGAGCACCAGGAGAAGACGCTGGGCTCGCTCGAAGCCGGCAAGTGGGCCGACTTCATCCTGGTCGACCAGGACCTGTTCAAGGCCAAGCCGGCAGACATCTGGAAGACCCAGGTGCTGGAGACCTGGGTGGCGGGTGAGCGGGTGTACGCGAAGGACGGCAAGCGTTAAGCCGCCATCCACGGCATGCCGCCATTCGCGGCGGCTTGCTGTCCTTGAAAAAAAGCGCGCGGCACTGATC
>NZ_JBYTAG010000024.1:0-10094 GCF_058787995.1 Cupriavidus sp. FW305-27 | reverse complement strand
AAAGCATGCGCACGGCGTCTGAAACCGTCAGTCCCATCGCTGATCGTGCCGCGCGCTTTTCATTTGCTGGCGGTCTGGACTGCGCGTTACATGGCCAGCTCGCTATGCGACCCAAGCCGGACAAGTTGCAGTGTCCAAGGGTCTGGCTTCCGATAGATCAGCAAAAGGTCTGGCCGAACATGGCAATCCCGGAAGTCCTTCCACTGGCCGCCAAGCGCATGGTCGCGAAATTTGTCCGGCAGCGACATGTCACTCGCCAAGGCAGTCAGGATTGCAAACCAGTCACCAGCCGGGCTTTGCAGCAGCGCCTTGAACGGCCCTTTGAGTTCGCGCTTGTAATCGCGCTTGAATTGGGTCGTCCGTTCAATCGTCCTCATCGTTGAGATCCGCCATCAGGTCGCTCACCGACCCGAACTTGCGGAGGCCACCGGCCCGCGCCTCTTTTAGCGACGCAATGGTTGCTGGATTGGGAGTCATCAGTTCCACAGGCAATGCCTTTTCACGTGCCACGCGCGTCAAAAGCATGCGCACGGCGTCTGAAACCGTCAGTCCCATCGCTTCCAGAACGATCGCGGCCTCTTCCTTGATTTCAACGTCGATACGGGCTCGGACAAAGGTCGAAGCGGACATGACAGGCTCCTGCGAACAATAGCGAAGTGGAGAACGGATAAGTGGACATCTCGACCAGTTTGAGATTTGTCCACGCCAATTGTATTCACATTGTAGCTCATATGAGCTACGTCGCCCAGTTTGATGCCGCCCCGTTGTTTTCAACCACAAGGCTCATTTGGCGTCTTGACGCCCCATCCCAACGCTAGCATCATTCGGTCTTTTCATAAATGCGAATTATTCGCATTTGTACCTACATTTACATACAGGCTTGCCTGTCTCCTGCCCCGGCGGGTCCCCTCATGAATCGTCAAGTCATTCGCGCCGCGCGCCTGCGCGCACCCATGCCCCGCCATCTCGCCGTGCTGGCACAACTGGCTGTCGTGGTCGGCTTTCCGGCAACCGCCGCGCTGGCACAGCAAGCCGCGGCGCCGGCGGATGCGCAGTCGCTGCCCGCGGTGACCGTCAGCGCCTCGGCGGTCGACGATTCCGGCCTGCAGCTTGAGAAAAAGGCCAGCACCGGCGCGCTGGGCTCGCGCACGCAGCTCGACACCCCGTACTCCACCACCATCGTCACCGGCGAAGACCTTGCTGAGCGCCAGGTGGCCAAGCTGGGCGATGTGTTTGCGATGGATGCGTCGGTCAGCGACAACGGCAACGGCTACAACAGCTGGTCCAGCTACCTGAGCGTGCGCGGCCTGCAGATCGACTGGCAGAACGGCTTCAAGATCAACGGGCTGCCGTTCGTGGCCTACGGCATCACGCTGCCCTACGAGCACATGGAGCAAGTGGAACTGCTCAAGGGGCTGCCGGGCTTCATGTACGGCTTCGCCACCCCGGGCGGCATCGTCAACTACGTCACCAAGAAGCCGACCGACACCTTCTCCGCCTCGTTCGAACTGGGCTACCGCGCCGCCAATGTCTGGAGCGAGCACGTCGACCTGGGCGGGCGCGCCGGCCCGAACAATATGTTCGGCTACCGCCTGAACGTGACGCACGAGGAAGGCACGCCCTACAACGCGCGCAATATCAAGCGCGACAGCGCCTCGCTGGGCCTGGATGCGCGCCTGACCAGGGACCTGACCTGGACCTTCGACTCGATCTACCAGGACCGTCGCGCCACTGGCCAGATGCCGTCGTTCAGTCTGTGGAGCTACGGCGACACGGCCCTGCCGGCCGCGGTGTCCGGCCGCATCCGCAACTTCGCCGGTGCCGACCAGCACCTGAACACCAACCTGCAGCTGTACAGCACCGGCCTGCGCTACCAGATCAATCCGGACTGGGCGGTGAGCACAAACTACAGCTTCACCAAGGTCAACCGCAGCCGCAACGAAAGCACCTACAACCTGCTGAACCAGGCCGGCGACTACAGCGACCAGCGCTACGACACCGCGCAGAACCAGCAGGTGGGCCAATGGCAGGCGATGCTGGAAGGCAAGTTCCGCACCGGGCCGTTCGGGCACCAGCTGGTGGCGGGCCTGTCGTGGCAGAAGCAGATCGACCGCTATGACAACAACGGCTTCGGCGCCGTCATCGGCGCCGGCAATATCTTCGAGCCCAACACCAACACGTACTTCAGCTCGACCGCCTTCAACAAGGTGCGCAACAGCGACATCACGCAGAAGTCGGTGTTCGCCAGCGACACCGTCCAGCTGAGCGAGCGCTGGTCGGTGCTGGCCGGCCTGCGCGTGACCAACTTCGAGCAGAACGGCTACGTGCCGGTGAGCTCCAGCTACAGCAAGAACGGCGTGGTCACGCCCACGCTGGCGCTGATGTTCAAGCCCGTGCCCACGGCCACGGTCTACGCCAGCTACGTGGAAGCGCTGGAGCCCGGCTCGATCGTGCCGGATGGCTACACCAACGCTCGCCAGCTGCTCAGCCCGATCCGCAGCAAGCAGTATGAAGTCGGCGTCAAGGCCGACCAGGCCGCCTGGAGCGCCACCGCCGCCGCCTTCCGCATCGAGCGCGGCGCCGAGTACGACAGCATCAACGGCGGCGTGCCGACGCGCCAGCAGGACGGCACCTCGATCTACCAGGGGCTGGAACTGGCCGGCGTGTACCGGCTGGGCCCGCAGTGGGAATTCGGCGCGAGCGCGATGTACCTGGACTCGTACTACGACAAGGGCCTGGCCAACAACGGCAAGCGCGTCGCCGGTGCGCCTGACCTGGTGCTGGCCGGACGCATCAGCTACCGCGTGCCGTTCGTGCCCGGCCTGCGCCTTGGCGTCGATGGCAAGTACACCGGCAATACCAAGCTGAACGCGGGCAATACGCTGGAGGCCGGCGGCTACACGGTGTTCAATCTCGGCGCGAGCTACAACACCCGCGTCGCCGGCAAGGACCTGACGCTGCGCGCCGCGCTGAATAACGTGACCAACAAGCGCTACTGGGGCTTCCAGTACGAGAACTACATCCAGCCCGCGGATCCGCGCAGCGTGAGCCTGACGGCGAAGATTGCGTATTGAGATTGGCCGGACTGCAAGGCCGCCCGCAGAAGCCCCGCTTCTGCGGACGCCTGCCTTCAGTCGACCTTGACGTCCAGGTCTTTCACGACGCCAGCCCATTTGGCCAGCTCGGCGTTGACGAAGCGGCTGAGTTCGGCCGGGGTGCTGCTTGCCGGCGTCGCCCCCTCCCCGTTGAAGCGCTGAATAAGCTTCGGCGATGCCAGTGACCTGGCGACGGCCCGGTTCAGCGCATCGATCACCGGCTGTGGCGTATTTTTCGGTGCCAGCAATGCATTCCAGGTATTGATCTCGAAGCTGCCGAAGCCCGGCACTTCACGCATGGCGGGAACATCCGGCAGCTGCGGCGACCGCTCCCTGGTGGTCACGGCGATGGCGCGCAGCCTGCCGGCCTTCACCTGCGGCAGGGCGCCAGGCAGCGTGGCGAAGCTCAGTTGCGTCTCGCCGGCGATCACCGAAGTATTGGCAAGCGCTCCGCCCCGATACGGCACATGCACCAGCTTGGCATTGGCGCTCTGGGCAAACATCGCACCGGCCAGGTGGACCGGCGAACCGTTGCCGCTGGATGCGTAGTTCAGCTCTCCCGACTTCTTCCGGGCCAGCGTCACCAGGTCAGGCACGTTCCTGGCGGGCAGGTTCGGGGTCGTGATCAGCACGAGCGGGATCGAGGCGACCATGCTGACGGGCGCAAAGCCGCTGACCGGCTCGTAGCCCAGCGTTTTCTTGTACAAGGCTGGGTTGATGCCGTGGCTCGACACGGTTGCCATGAACAGCGTATAGCCATCCGGCGCCGACTGCTGCACATAGGCGGCGGCCGAGTTGCCGGCCGCGCCGGGCTTGTTCTCGATGATCACCGACTGCTTCAGCTCGCTGGCCAGTTGTTCGGCCAGCGCCCGCGCCAGGATGTCGGTGGTGCCCCCGGCCGCATAGCCCACCACGATACGGATGGGCTGTTGCGGATATTGGGCCGCCGCGTGCCCTGCCAGGCCCAGGCCGGCCACGGCCATCGCGAGGACAAGCCTCTGCTTCGTGTTCATGCCATATCTCCTCTCTTTTGTATGTGTCCCCACGTCATGCGTGGCGGTATTGCCGATATTCCCGGATCGCCGGGATGTAACGCTTATTGGCCCTTGAAGACGGGGCTGCGCTTTTCGGCGAAGGCGCGCTTGCCCTCGCGGTAATCGTCGCTGGCGAAGCACTGCATGACGAGCTGCTGCATGCCCGCGATATCGACCTGCGGGCCCAGCTGCTGCAATTGACGAATCATGCGTTTGCCGGCGCGCAGCGTGAGGGGCGCATTGGCGGCAATCTGGTCCAGGCGTGTCTGCAGCGTCGTGTCGAGGTCGGCCGCATCGGTCACGTGATGGACCAGGCCAAGGGCCTTGGCGTCCGCCGCCGCATAGCGGTTGGCGGTCAGGAAGATTTCGAGCGCATTGGCGGCGCCGACCGTGCTGACCAGATTCCGGATTGCGGTGAGCCGGTAGCCCAGGCCGAGCTTGCCGGCCGGAATGGCAAAGGTGCTGTCGGACGACGCGATCCGGATGTCACAGCACAGCGCGATATTCAGGCCGCCGCCGATGCAATAGCCCTTGATCCTGGCGAGGGTCGGCTTGGCGTGGTCGTAGAGGGCCAGCTGGGCAGCCTCTGCCACTTGCTCATAGGCCGCGACGGCCTCTTCGCCGGAGCGCAGGTTGTCGAACTGCGCGATGTTCGCCCCGCTCACGAAGGCGCGCTCTCCGGCGCCAGTCAGCACTATCGAGCGCACTTCGTCGTCCTGCTCGAACGCTGCGAGCGCCTGGGGCAGTGCCGCCCACATGTCGAATGAGACGGCGTTGTGGCGGCCAGGGTCGTTGAAGGTAATCCAGCCGGTGCGGCCGCGTTTTTCCACCAGCAGGGTATCGGTAATCTCGCCTTGCAGTATGCGTGTCGTGGTCATGTTGTCTTTCCAGGCGCTCGGGCCTTATGTCTTTCAATACCGTTGGTCAGGTGGTAGCGCATGGCGGCGCGCGCCTGGTCGGCGTTCCCCGCGGCAATGGCGTCGAAGATCGCGTGGTGCTCCTGCTCGACTTCCGCGATGCGCGTGGTCCCGGTCGAGGTGGAACGCAGCGTGCGCACGGAGTCGTGGAGCACATGGCTCAGATGGGCCATCAAGCGGATGAAGTACGGGTTGTTGGTCGCATTGCCCACAGCGAGGTGAAAATCGAGCGCGGTGTCCGCGCCCTTTTCCCAGTCTGCGCCCGCTTCATCGACCTTCGCCAGCGCCAGTCGCAGCGCCTCCAGCTGCGCGGGCGTGCGGAACCGCGCCGCCAGCGCGGCCGCGCCCGATTCGATCTCGACGCGCAGCTGGAAGACATGCTCGAGCGCATCCTCATGCAGCAGCTCGTCGGTGACGATCTCGAAGTTGCGCTGCCCGATGCCCTGCGCCACGAACGTGCCGGTGCCGCGCCGGGTTTCAACGTAGCCGGCCAGCTTCAGGCGCGCGATGGCCTCGCGCACGACATTGCGGCTCACGTCGAACGCGGTGGCCAGCTCGTTCTCCGTGGGCAGCTGCTGCCCGTGGGCCAGGGTGCCGTCCAGGATGCGCTGGCGGATCTGGTGCGCGATCTCGTCGGGCAGGTTGTCCGGCCGGCGCAGGCTCGTGAATCCGCGAATCTCCATGCCAAGTTGGGCCTTCATCAGAATCTCCGTCATGTCCGTGGCCCCGGAAGCGGGGCAATCATGGCGGATATGGTAGCGCCCAATCAGATGACCCCCTGCGCTGCAAGCGCTTCGATCCGCGCGGAATCCAGGCCGAGCAGCGAGCGGTACACGTCGTGGTTGTGCTCACCGCTCTCCGGTGCCGGCGCCAGTTCGCCCAGCGAGGTCCGGCTCAGGATCACCGGCTGGCCGACGACGGAGATCGTGCCCAGCCTGGGGTGCTCGATGGGCTGGCTCATGCGCAGATGTTCGACCTGCGGATCGGCGAAGGCCTCGTTCATGCTGAGGATGGGGCCGCACGGCACCCCTTCGCGATTCATGCGGGCGATCCATTCCTCGGTGGTGCGGGTGCGCGTGCGCCCGGCGATCGCGGCGTTCAGCGCCGGCCGATTGCGGGCACGCAACGGCACCGTCAGGAAGCGCTCGTCCGCGATGAGTTCAGGCACCTCAAGCACCTTGCACAGCCGCGCGAAGATGTCGTTGCCCATGGCGGCAATATTCATGTAGCCATCCTGCGTCGGGAACACGCCGGTCGGGCTGCTGGTGGGATGATCGTTGCCGCTCTGGCCCGGCACCTCGCCATTCATCAGCCAGCGCATGGCCTGGAAGTCCATCATCCACAGCTGCGATTGCAGCAGGGAGGTCTGCACCCACTGGCCCTGGCCGGACACTTCGCGTTCCAGCAGCGCCACCATCAGGCCGATCGCGCAGAACAGACCGGCGGTCAGGTCCGCAACGGGAATCCCCGCGCGCATCGGTCCGCGCCCGGGTTCGCCCGTGACCGACATCATGCCGGAGATCCCTTGCGCGATCTGGTCCAGACCCGGGCGCTCGTGGTACGGACCATCCTGCCCGAACCCCGATACGCTGCCATAGACGATGCGCGGATTGACCTTGCGCAGCGACTCATAGTCGATGCCCAGCTTGAACTTCACGTTGGGCCGGTAGTTCTCCACCACCACATCGGCCTTGCGCACCAGCTCCAGGAACAGCGCGCGCCCCTCCGGATGCTTGAGGTTGAGCGTAATGCTCTGCTTGTTGCGATGGGTGTTCTGGTAGTCGGCAAACTGCGCCGAACCGCCCGGCTTGTCATCGGGCGCCTGGCCCGGCTCTTCGATCTTGATGACGGTCGCCCCCCAGTCGGCGAACTGGCGCACGGCGGCCGGACCGGAGCGCACGCGCGTGAGGTCGAGTACGGTGAATCGGGAAAGCGGACCATGCCCCACAGTTGTCTCCAATTTTGTCTCTTTTCCAGGCCATCTACAGATGGGATGTTGGACATCCTATATTCAGGATTCGCACGAATCAAGCCGGGGGTAAACCCCTGAGGACATTCCGGATTGGGCGAGAAGACTTCAGGGAAAGCGAATGTTGACAATCACGAATCCGTGATCTACAACATCGTCTACACACTAAATCAATTTTGTAGACAATTTTGTAGTCAATAAAAAGCAGCTTTCCACCGGCGCACACCAAAGAGCCCAACGGCCGCATGTCGCCTATCGTCAAGACACACATCTGCCAGGAGACTCAGATGATGCAAACGACCGCAACCCCCGCCGACGCACCGCAGGTGCAGGCCGGGCATGCCGCACACGGCAACGCCCTGATCAAGCCGGGGTATGACGAACGCCTGACCAATGAGGACCTGGCGCCGCTGCGCAAGCAGACCTGGGGCACCTACAACATCTTTGCCTTCTGGATGTCGGACGTGCACAGCGTGGGCGGCTATATCACCGCCGGCAGCCTGTTCGCGCTGGGGCTGACCAGCTGGCAGGTGCTGGTGTCGCTGCTGGTCGGCATCCTGATCGTGCAGTACTTCTGCAACCTGGTGGCCAAGCCCAGCCAGGTGACCGGCACGCCTTATCCGGTGATCTGCCGGGCCTCGTTCGGCGTGCTCGGCGCCAATATCCCGGCGGTGATCCGCGGGCTCATCGCAGTGGCGTGGTACGGCATCCAGACCTACCTGGCTTCCAGCGCCTTCCTGGTGCTGGCGCTGCACTTCTTCCCCGCGCTGGCGCCCTATGCCGACGTGAAGCTGCACGGCTTTGCCGGACTCTCCACGCTGGGCTGGGCCGCATTCATGGTGCTGTGGGTGTTGCAGGCGCTGGTGTTCTGGACCGGCATGGAGACCATCCGCAAGTTCATCGACTGGGCCGGCCCGGCGGTGTACGTGGTTATGATCGCGCTGGCGATCTGGCTGGTGAACAAGGCCGGCTGGGAGAACGTCAATTTCACGCTGAGCTTCGTCAAGTACACCGGCTGGGAAGCGGTGCCGGTGATGCTGAGCGCGATCGCGCTGGTGGTGTCGTATTTCTCCGGCCCGATGCTGAACTTCGGCGACTTCTCGCGCTATGCCAAGGACTTCAAGTCGGTCAAGCGCGGCAACTTCTGGGGCCTGCCGGTCAACTTCCTGGGCTTCTCGCTGCTGACCGTGATCACGACCTCGGCCACGCTGCCGGTGTTCGGCAAGCTGATCACCGACCCGGTGGAGACCGTCAGCCATATCGACAGCACCTTCGCCATGCTGCTGGGCGCTTTCACCTTCATGACCGCGACCATCGGCATCAATATCGTCGCCAACTTCGTTTCGCCGGCATTCGACTTCTCCAACGTCTCGCCCAAGCACATCAGCTGGCGCACCGGCGGCATGATCGCGGCCGTGGCTTCGATCTTCATCACGCCGTGGAACCTGTACAACAATCCGGCGGTGATCCACTACACGCTGGACGTGCTGGGCGCCTTCATCGGCCCGCTGTTCGGCATCCTGATTGCGGACTACTACCTGGTGCGGCGCCAGCATGTCGACGTCGACGACCTGTACACGCTGAACCCGCGCGGCCGCTACTGGTACCGCAACGGCTTCAACCCGGCGGCGGTGGCCACCATGATCCCGGCGGCCATCATCCCGATCCTGTGCGTGGTGGTGCCGGCCTGGCAGTCCGCGGCCAACTACAGCTGGTTTATCGGCATGGGCATTGCGCTGGTGCTGTACCGGCAACTGGCGCCGCGCATGATGCCCGGCCACTTCGGCAGCCGTGCCGCCAGCCAGGCCTGAGCCCCGGAACCATTCTTTCGACTGCACGATTTCGACCGCACTTAGCAGAGCCGCGTCTATGAAGCTGAAGATCATCAACCCCAATACCACCCAGAGCATGACCGACAAGATCGGGCAGTGCGCCGTCGCCGTGGCGGCACCGGGAACGCGCATCAGCGCGGTCAGCCCGCGCATGGGACCGGCTTCCATCGAAAGCCACTATGACGAAGCCCTGTCCGTGCCCGGCATCCTCGACGAGATCCTGGCCGGCGAGCAGGAGGGCGTGGACGGCTACGTGATCGCCTGCTTCGGCGACCCCGGCCTGTACGCCGCGCGCGAGGTGGCACGCGGGCCGGTGATCGGCATCGCCGAGGCCGCCATGCATATGGCCAGCGTGGTCGGCAGCAGCTTCAGCGTGGTGACCACGCTGGCGCGCACCTGCAATATCGCCTGGCACCTGGCCGAGCGCTACGGCATGAAGCGCTTCTGCAACAACGTGCGCGCCTGCGACCTGCCCGTGCTGGAACTGGAGCGCCCGGGCTCGGACGCGCGCCGCATCATCACCGAGGCCTGCCGCCAGGCGCTGGTTGAAGACCGCAGCGAATGCATCGTGCTGGGGTGCGCCGGCATGACCGACCTGTGCGACGAGATCGCCGACGCCATCGGCGCACCGGTGATCGACGGCGTGGTGTGCGCGGTCAAGATGGCCGAGGCGCTGGTCTCGGTGCGCCTGGGCACCAGCAAGCGCGGCGACTGGGCGCGGCCGCTGCCCAAGGCGTATGCGGGCATGCTGGCCCCTTATGCGTTGAACTGAACCGTATGACTTCCCGATCCAATTCCGACTCCACCACCATGCTCCAGTCCCGCTATCCACGCGATCTCATCGGTTACGGCGCCCGGCCGCCGCACGCCCGCTGGCCGGGCGGTGCGCGCGTTGCGCTGCAGTTCGTCCTCAACTACGAAGAAGGCGGCGAAAACTGCGTGCTGCACGGCGACGCCGCCTCCGAGCAGTTCCTCTCCGAGATCGTCGGCGCCGCGGCCTACCCCGACCGCCACATGAGCATGGAGGGCATCTACGAATACGGCTCGCGCGCCGGCGTCTGGCGCCTGCTGCGCGAGTTCGAGAAGCGCGGCCTGCCGCTGACCATCTTCGGCGTGTCGATGGCGCTGCAACGCCATCCTGAACTGACCCGCGCCTTTGTCGAACTGGGCCACGAGATCGCCTGCCACGGCTGGCGCTGGATCCACTACCAGGGCATCGACGAAGCCACCGAGCGCGAGCACATGCG
>NZ_JBYTAG010000023.1:67425-86791 GCF_058787995.1 Cupriavidus sp. FW305-27 | reverse complement strand
CCCCATCATGTCCAGCCAGACCGCCCCCGAAATCACCCCCGTCGCCCCCGGCACGCCCGAGAAGCCCTACTTCGGCATCGACGTGCCGCTGATGCGCTATTTCGGCCTGCAGCCGGAGCTTATCGAGGAGGGCTATTGCCGCACGCGGCTGCCGGCGCACCCGTCGCTGGTCAACAGCCGCGGCGATGTGCATGGCGGCACGCTGATGGCGACGCTGGACTTCACCCTGAGCGGCGCCGCGCGCTCGCATGCGCCGCTGGAAACCGGCGTGATCACGATCGACATGTCCACGCATTTCCTGGCGGCAGCGCGCGGCGAGCTGACGCTGGAGGCGCGCTGCCTGCGCCGCGGCGCGCGCATTGCATTCTGCGAGGGCGAGGTCAAGGATGCTGCCGGCACCGTGGTGTGCGTGGCGCGGGCCGCGTTCAAGCTGGTGCCGCTGTCCGCCGGCGGCAACTGACCCCGGCATCGGTCTGGTCGCTCAGTCCTGCAGCGGCCGGTACACCTGTTCGAAACGCGCGCGCTCGGTGATGCCATAGTCGCCGGGCGCGTATTGCATCAGCCAGTCGCCCGGCTTGCCGTGCAGCACGTCGCCGCCGGCGCTGCGCGCGATGCTGAAGGCCTCGTGCATTTCGCGCGCCAGTACCGGGATCGGCTTGTTGCGGTAGGCGCCGTCCTGGCCGTGCGCCAGCGGCGGCACGGCCTCGTATTTGGGGTCGAAGCGGTCGCGCGAGACGCACCAGCGGTCGCCGCCGCGGCTGGTGATCAGCGCATCGCCAGGTTGGTAGCGGTTGGGTCCCTCGCGGCTGATCAGCTCGCCGGGTTCGGTGGCGAACACCACGTCGACAACTTCATGCTTGAGGTAGAACGCGGCAGCCGGGTCGCTGCGCAGGTCGATATCGGCCAGCATCGGCATGTCCGTCAACCCAGCGCGCGCGGCGCGAACAAGTGGTTCAGCGGGCCGTTGCCGGCACCCAGCCGCAGCCCCGCGCCCGCCGCGATGGCCTGCGCCACGTAGTCCAGCGCCGTGCCCACCGCCGGCTCCAGCGCATCGCCGCGCGCAAGCTGCGCGGCAATCGCGGCGGCCAGCGTGCAGCCGGTGCCGTGCAGGTTGCGGGTATCGACACGCGGATGCGTGAACACGCGCACGCTGCCGTCGGCCAGCATCAGCAGGTCATCCAGGCCGCCGGCGGCGGCACCGTCTTCCAGGTGGCCGCCCTTGAGCAGCACCGCGGGGCAGCCCATCGCGATCAGGTCGGCGGCGGCCTGTTCCATCTCCGCACGGCGCGTGATCCTGCGGCCCAGCAGGTAGGAAGCCTCGGGCAGGTTGGGCGTGACCAGCAGCGCGCGCGGGAACAGCAGCCGCACCATCGCCTGCGTGGTGGCGTCATCGGACAGCGTCGCGCCCGAGGTCGAGATCATCACCGGGTCCACCACCAGCTTGCTGATGCCGTGCCGGTCAGCCGCCGCGGCCACGGCCTCGACGATGGCGGCGGTGCCCAGCATGCCGGTCTTGGCCGCGTCCATGCCGATATCGCTGGCCACGGCATCGATCTGCGCGGCCACCATGTCGGCGGGAATGGCGTGCACGCCGGTCACGCCCAGCGTGTTCTGCGCGGTGATCGCGGTGATGGCGCTCATGCCGAAGCAACCCAGCGCGGAAAAGGTCTTCAGGTCGGCCTGGATGCCGGCGCCGCCGCCGGAGTCGGAACCGGCGATGGTCAGGGTACGGGGTGGCGTTGGGATCATCTGTGCAGGAATCGGAGGGAGCCGGTGCGCAAGGCGCCCGGGCACGCTACAATACCGCCACTCCGAGGAGCGTTGCAACGGATGGAGGCCTGCGAAGCACATCGCGCGGCCGGCGGCACAGCCGCCCCATGCCATCCGCCAGGCTCGGACTGTCTTCAACGGCGCTCGCTGATCCGTGGTCCGCACGGAGGCGAGTCGACCTATCCGCGTGCTTCGCATGTGCCCTTGCGCCATGCCACGGCTGCCAGATTCCCCGTACTCGTCACCTGCGTGCCACTCTTCACCGGGAGTGAAACATGAACGCTGTGACCGACCTGAAGCAAGACTACCTCGTCGCCGACATCAACCTGGCCGGCTGGGGCCGCAAGGAAATCGCCATTGCCGAGACCGAGATGCCCGGCCTGATGGCGATCCGCGACGAATTCGCAGCGGCGCAGCCGCTCAAGGGCGCGCGCATTGCCGGCTCGCTGCACATGACGATCCAGACCGCCGTGCTGATCGAGACGCTCAAGGCACTGGGCGCCGACGTGCGCTGGGCCTCGTGCAACATCTTCTCGACGCAGGACCACGCCGCTGCCGCGATCGCCGCAGGCGGCACGCCCGTGTTCGCGTTCAAGGGCGAATCGCTGAAGGAATACTGGGACTTCACCCACCGCATCTTCGACTGGGCGGACGGCGGCACCCCCAACATGATCCTGGATGACGGCGGCGACGCCACGCTGCTGCTGCACCTGGGCGCGCGCGCCGAGAAGGACCAGTCCGTGATCGCCAAGGCCACCAGCGAGGAAGAAACCTACCTGTTCGCCGCGATCAAGGAAAAGCTGGCCAAGGACCCGAGCTGGTACAGCCGCAACCTGGCAGCGATCCGCGGCGTGACCGAGGAAACCACCACCGGCGTGCACCGCCTGTACCAGATGGCCCAGAAGGGCGAACTGCGCTTCCCGGCCATCAACGTCAACGACTCGGTGACCAAGAGCAAGTTCGACAACCTGTACGGCTGCCGCGAGTCGCTGGTGGACGGCATCAAGCGCGCCACCGACGTGATGATCGCCGGCAAGGTTGCCATCGTGGCCGGCTACGGCGACGTGGGCAAGGGCAGCGCACAGGCGCTGCGCGCGCTGTCGGCCCAGGTGTGGGTGACCGAGATCGACCCGATCTGCGCGCTGCAGGCCGCGATGGAAGGCTACCGCGTGGTGACCATGGACTACGCCGCCGAGCATGGCGATATCTTCGTCACCTGCACCGGCAACTACCATGTCATCACCCATGACCACATGGCGAAGATGAAGGACCAGGCCATCGTCTGCAATATCGGCCACTTCGACAACGAGATCGACATCGCCTCGATCGAGAAGTACGAATGGGATGAGATCAAGCCGCAGGTCGATCACGTCAAGTTCCCGGACGGCAAGAAGCTGATCATCCTGGCCAAGGGCCGCCTGGTGAACCTGGGCTGCGCCACCGGCCACCCGTCGTACGTGATGAGCAGCTCGTTCGCCAACCAGACCATCGCCCAGATCGAACTCTGGCAGGAACGCGACAGCGGCAAGTACCCGGTCGGCGTCTACACGCTGCCCAAGCACCTGGACGAGAAGGTGGCGCGCCTGCAGCTGCGCAAGCTGAACGCGCAGCTGACCGAGCTGACCGAACAGCAGGCCGCGTACATCGGCGTGAAGAAGGAAGGCCCGTACAAGGCCGACCACTACCGCTACTGATCCGCACAGGAAGGCAGGGCTCCCCCTCCCGCTTGCGGGAGAGGGGGAGAAACCACATTCAAGGAGCCGTCATGAGATTACTGGTCGTCTGGATCATCAACGCTGTTGCGCTGTTCGTGCTGCCATACATCATCTCGTCGATCCACATCCAGAGCTTTGGCTCGGCGATGCTGGCGGCGCTGGTGCTGGGCCTGGTCAATACGCTGATCCGTCCGATCCTGGTGATCCTGACGCTGCCGGTCACGCTGCTGACGCTGGGGCTGTTTATCTTCGTCATCAACGCGCTGCTGTTCCTGTTTGTCGGCAACCTGCTGTCGGGCTTTACCGTCGGCGGTTTCTGGGCGGCCCTGCTGGGCTCCATCCTGTACAGCGTGATCTCGTGGCTGCTGGCCAGCCTGCTGCTGGGCGAACGCACCGCCTGACGCGGCCTGCACTGACACGAATCCCATACCGCGCGCCGCGCCAACGCGGTGCGCCACCATCATGCAAGACCGCTACTTCAGCTTTGAATTCTTCCCGCCCAAGACGGCGGAGGGCACGGAGAAACTGCGCAACACGCGTGCGCAGCTGGCCCCGCTCAAGCCCAAGTACATCTCGGTGACGTTCGGCGCCGGCGGCACCACGCAGCAGGGCACGCTGGACGCGGTGCTGGAAATCCAGCGCGAAGGCATCGAGGCCGCGCCGCACCTGTCGTGCGTGGGCTCGTCGCGCGAGAGCATCCGCGCTATCCTGCAGCAGTACCGCGACGGCGGCATCCGCCATATCGTCGCGCTGCGCGGCGACATGCCCTCGGGCATGGGCGAGATCGGCGAGTTCCGCTACGCCAACGAACTGGTCGAGTTCATCCGTGCCGAGACCGGCGACTGGTTCAACATCGAAGTCGCGGCCTACCCGGAGTACCACCCGCAGGCCAAGTCTCCGCGCCACGATCTCGAGAACTTCGTGCGCAAGGTCAAGGCCGGCGCCAACTCGGCGATCACGCAGTATTTCTACAACGCTGACGCCTACTTCCGCTTTGTCGATGACGTGCGCGCGACCGGCCTCGAGGTGCCGATCGTGCCGGGCATCATGCCGATCACCAACTACACGCAGCTGATGCGCTTCTCCGAGTCGTGCGGCGCCGAAGTGCCGCGCTGGGTGGCCAAGCGGCTGGAGAGCTTTGGCGACGACCGCGAATCGATCCGCGCCTTCGGCCTGGACGTGGTCACCGCGCTGTGCGAGCGCCTGCTCGCAGCGGGCGTGCCGGGCCTGCACTTCTACACGCTCAATGCCGCCGGCGCCACCAAGGCGATCTGGCAGCGCCTGAAGCTGTAAAGCCCGCCATGGCCACGCGCCGCCCCGATCCCTTCATCGAACATCTGCTCGAGCTGATGGGGCCGCTGGCGGCGCGCATCGGTCCCATTACGGCCAAGCGCATGTTTGGCGGCCATGGTCTGTTCTATGACGGGCTGATGTTTGCGCTGGTGTCGCGAGGCACCTGCTACCTGAAGGCGGATGACGCCACGCGCGGCAAGTTCGAGGCCGAGGGCAGCGAACCCTTCCGCTACCAGTCGGCAAAGCGTGAGGTCACCATGCGCCACTACCTGAGCCTGCCGCCGGCGGCGCTGGAATCGCCCGGCGCGATGACGCCATGGGCGAAGCTGGCGGTGGAGGCGGCGCTGCGGCTGGGGAATGCGGGCTGAGTGTTTGCTCCCCTCTCCCGCAAGCGGGCGAGGGGAGCCTGC
The DNA here is from genome assembly GCF_058787995.1 of Cupriavidus sp. FW305-27. Taxonomy (NCBI): domain Bacteria; kingdom Pseudomonadati; phylum Pseudomonadota; class Betaproteobacteria; order Burkholderiales; family Burkholderiaceae; genus Cupriavidus; species Cupriavidus sp. FW305-27. The sequence continues at coordinate 81,603 of NZ_JBYTAG010000023.1, read as the reverse complement.
TGCGGGCGCTTGTGGTGCTCCCACGATGCCTGCGATCGGTGCCATACTCGGCACCATGGTCACCGCCACCTTCCGCTTCTACGAGGAACTGAACGACTTCCTCGCGCCGGACCAGCGCCGGCGTGACTTGTCCTGCGCCTGCGCGCGCGCCGCCACGGTCAAGCACATGATCGAGGCGCTTGGCGTGCCGCATACCGAAGTCGAGCTGATCCTGGTCAATGGCGAATCGTCCGGGTTCGAGCGGCAGCTGTGCGATGGCGACCGGGTCTCGGTCTATCCCAAGTTCGAACGGCTCGACGTGTCCCCGCTGCTGCGGGTACGCGAGCAGCCGCTGCGGGTGATGCGCTTTGTCGCCGACGCGCACCTGGGCGGCCTGGCGCACCTGCTGCGCATGACCGGCTTCGACACCCTCTACGACAACCATTTCGAAGACAGCGAGATCGAGCGCATCGCCGTCGACCAGGGCCGCGTCGTGCTGACGCGCGACCGCGAGCTGCTCAAGCGCCGCGGCATCACCCACGGCTGCTATGTGCGCGCGATCAAGTCGCAACTGCAGGTGCGGGAGATCTTTGCGCGGCTGGACCTGGCGCGCAGCGCACGGCCGTTTTCGCTATGCCTGGACTGCAATGCGCCGCTGCGCTCGCTGGATGCGGCGGGTGCGGCCGGGCGCGTGCCGCAAGGGGTGCTGGAGCGCCATCGCAGCTTTGTCACCTGCGACCAGTGCCGGCGCGTGTTCTGGGAGGGCTCGCACTGGCGCTGCATGCGTGCGCTGGTGGACGAGCTGGTGCGGCGCGACGAGGCCAAGCAAGGTTAGAACGCGCCGGATTCCGTGACGATCCAGTCCATGGCGATGTCATGCGGCTGCGCCTGCAACGGTGCCCGGCAGTTTTCGTAGCCAATGCCGATCGCCACCGGCCGCTGCGCCATGGCCGCCAGCGTGCGGTCGTAGAAGCCGCCGCCGTAGCCCAGGCGGAACTTGTCCGGGCTGAACCCGACACAGGGAATGAGCAGCGCATCGGGCGTCGCGGCCTCAGTGCCGTCCGGCACCGGGATGCCGTAGTGGCCGGTGGCCATGGGCGTGTCCGGTGTCCACAGGTGGAAATCCAGCGGCGCGCCCGGGCGGCTGACCGACGGCAGCGCGGCGCTGCGGCCAGGCATGGCGGCGAGCCAGATGCCGACCGCGTCGCGTGCGTCGAACTCCTGCTGGATCGGCCAGTAGAAACCGAGGCAGCGCACGGCCAGGCCGGCCAGCAATCCGGACAGCGCGGCGGCGATGCGCGCGTCGGCTTCGGCGCGTGCGGGCAGGGCGGCGCGCTGCGCCAGCAACTGCGTGCGCAGTGCGCGACGGTCTTCGGCGGCGGGGGTGGGTGCGGTCGTGGCAGGAGTGGATGACATGGCGTGGGATAATGCCCCTCGTCCGAACCAACACGAACGGCGGAACCGCGGCTGGGCACAAGATTGCAGGCGCCGGCGCCGCCGTCATCGACAAGGAAGCAAAGAATGCTGAAGGGAGTATATCTGCAGCGTGCCGGCCGGGCCGCCTGGATCGCGCTCGCATGTGCACTGCTTGTCACGCCCGTCCATGCGCAGAAGCGCCCGCAGGCGGTGTCGCGCCCGCAGGCGGCGGTGATCCCGAGCGATCCCGACGAGGCCTTCACCGCGCTGCGCGAAGCCGCGCGCAAGAACGACGTGGAGCGTGCCTACGCGATCTCGGCCACGCTGGTGGACTACCCGGTCCCGTCCTATGTCGAGTACTTCCGCATCAAGCCGCAATTGTTCGACGCCAGCGGCCTGGCGCGCATCGATGCGCCCGACGACCAGGTGCGCGTGTTCCTGCAGCGCTACAAGGGCGACGCCATTGCCGACCGCATGCGCAATGACTGGCTGCTGGTGCTGGGCAAGAAGCGCGACTGGGCCAATTTCGATGTCGAATATCCGCAGTTCGCGCTCAAGGACGATACCCAGGTCGAGTGCTATGCGCTGCTGTCGCGCGCGCTCAAGGGCCAGAACGTGGCCGCCGATGCGCGCAATGTGCTGAGCGACCCCAGGTACTACGGCGAAGGCTGTGTCGACCTGATCGGCTACCTGGCGCAAAGCCAGCAGATCCAGCGCAGCGATGTCGCCTACCAGGCGCGGCTGGCGCTGGAGCAGAACTATGTCACGCTGGCCGGCAAGATCGCCGCGCTGGTGCCCGACGCGCGCGCGGATGGCGATACGCTCGCCACCATCGTCAAGATGGCGCGCAGCGACCCGTCGCAGGCTGCCGCCTACCTCGGCACGGCCCAGGGCGCGCTGTCGCGCGACGAGCAGGGCGCGGCCTGGGGCGTGATCGGCCAGTTCGCGGCCAGGAAGCTGTTGCCCGACGCGGCCGGCTACTACCGCCGCCAGATGGACCTGGGCGGCAACCAGTGGCTCTCCGACGACACCCAGGAATGGCGCGTGCGCGCCGCGCTGCGCCAGGGCGACTGGAAGCAGGTGCGCCAGGCGGTGGAGCTGATGCGCCCCGAACTGCGCGCCAAGGACCCGGCCTGGATCTACTGGTATGGCCGCGCGCTCAAGGCCGACGGCCGCGACACCGAGGCCCAGCAGAACTTCCAGCAGATCGCCGGCCAGTTCAACTTCTACGGGCAGCTGGCCAGCGAAGAGCTGGGCAACCGCATCACGCTGCCGGCGCGCACCACCGTCAGCGACGCCGAGGCCATGGCCATGCGTTCGCGCCCCGGTTTTCAGCGGGCGCAGAAGTTCTACAACATGAACCTGCGCTTCGAAGGCAACCGCGAGTGGAACTGGGAACTGCGCAATATGAGCGACCGGGAGCTGCTGGCCGCGGCCGAGTATGCGCGCCGCCTGGAGCTGCTGGACCGCACCGTCAACTCCGCCGACCGCACCCGCAACGAACATGATTTCACGCTGCGTTTCCTGATGCCGTACCGCGACATCATGCAGCGCGCCACCGACGATGTCGGCCTTGACATGGCGTGGGTTTACGGCCTGATCCGCCAGGAATCGCGCTTCATCATGAATGCGCGCTCGTCGGCGGGCGCACATGGCCTGATGCAGGTGATGCCGGCCACGGCCAAGTACGTCGCGCGCAAGATCGGCATGAACGACTTTTCGCCGTCGATGATGGGCGATCCCAATATCAACATCCTGCTTGGCACCAATTACCTGAACATGGTGCTGACCGACCTGGACAGCTCGTGGACGCTGGCTTCGGCTGCGTACAACGCCGGCCCGGGCCGGCCCAAGGCCTGGCGCAGCACACTGGTGCGGCCGGTGGAAGGCGCGATCTTTGCAGAGACCATTCCGTTCAATGAAACGCGCGGCTATGTGAAGAATGTGCTTTCCAACGCCACGTACTATGCTGCATTGATGAGTGGCCGTCCGCAGTCGCTGAAATCGCGCCTGGGCATGGTCGCGCCGTCGGCGGTGACTACCACCAGCCTGCCCTGAAATTGCCCCTGCGGGGGCGGGCAGGACGGGCCCTGCCGGGACGATCCGGCGGGCCCGGGCTGGCTCAGGGTGCCGCGGCGTGCAGTTTTCTTGGCACGGAGGCATCATGCAGACCAGTAACGTCCTCGTTATCGGTGGCGCCGGCTTTATCGGCAGCCACCTCGTCTCGCGCCTGGCCGGGGCTGCCTCGGCCTCGGGCGCGCCGCTTGAGCCTGGCGCCAACCCCGATTCCCCCATCGCCCCCGACCGCATCGTGGTCGGCACGCGCAATATCGAGCACGCGCAGCACCTGCTGCTGCTGCCGCGCGTGGAAGTGGTGGAGCTGGGCCTGGCCGACAATGCCGCGCTGGACGACGCCATCGGCTCTCTGGGCGTGGATGGCATCGTCGTCAACCTGGTGGGTGTGCTGCACGGCGAGCGCGCCGACCCCTACGGCGAAGCCTTTGCCAGCGCGCATGTGGAGATGGTGCGGCAGATCGCGGCGTCGTGCCTGTCCACCGGCGTGCGCCGGCTGTTGCATATGAGCGCGCTGGGCGCGGACAGCAACGGGCCGTCGATGTACCTGCGCAGCAAGGGCGACGGCGAGCGCGTGGTGCGTGCCAGCGGGCTGGACTGGACCATCTTCCGGCCCTCGGTGGTGTTCGGCCCCGACGACCATTTCCTGAACCTGTTCGCCCACATGCAGCAGATGGCCCCGGTGGTGCCGCTGGCGTGCGCGCATGCGCGCTTCCAGCCGGTATTCGTGCAGGATGTGGTGCAGGCCTACCTGAATGCCATGGTGAACCCGGCAACCATCGGCCACGGCTATGAGTTGGGCGGCCCGCGGGTCTATACACTGGAAGAGCTGGTGCGCTTTGCCGGCCGCGCTTCCGGGCATCCGCGCCCGGTGATCGCGCTGCCCGATGCGCTGGCACGGGTGCAGGCCACCATCATGGAGCATATGCCGGGCGAACCGATGCTGTCGCGCGACAACCTCGACTCGATGCAGCTCGACAATGTGCTGGAGCACCCGGTCGCACCCGAACTGAACCTGCATCCGGTCAGCCTGGAGTCGGTCATGACCGACGCGCTGGCCGGGCGCAACCGCGATACCGCGATGACGCATATGCGGGCCAGCGTGCACCGCTGACGCGCCGGCAGCCCGGTGCGCCCTATGTGACCGGATTTCATATCGGTTGCTAGCGCAATTCACTTTGACGCGGGCGGCAGCACTGGCAGAATGACCAGTCCGGCGCGCGGCCGCCACGCCGTCCTGCAGGCGGCAGGCGCCGCGCCTGCGCCGTCTCCCTCCGTTTCCTCCCCCAAGGACCCACGATGAAGCTTGTCATCGGCAACAAGAACTATTCCTCCTGGTCGCTGCGTCCGTGGCTGTTGCTGCGCCAGGCCGGCATTGATTTCGAAGAAGTGCAGGTGCGCCTGTTCACCGGCAGCTTCGCCGCCGAGATCGCGCGCTACTCACCCGCGGGCAAGGTGCCGGCGCTGGTCGATGGCGAGGTCACGGTGTGGGATTCGCTGGCGATCTGCGAATACCTGGCCGAGCGTTTCCCGGAAAAGAACCTGTGGCCGGCCGAGCGCGCCCAGCGCGCGGTGGCGCGCGCCGTCTGCGCCGAGATGCATTCGGGCTTCGGCAACCTGCGCAGCCAGTTGCCGATGAACGTGACCGCGGTGCTGCCCGGGCGCGGCTGGAACGTGGCCGTGCAGCGCGACGTGGAGCGCATCGCCGCGATCTGGGAAGGGCTGCGCCAGCAGCACGGCGCGAACGGGCCGTTCCTGTTCGGCGGGTTCACCGTGGCCGACGCGTTCTTTGCGCCGGTGGTGAGCCGCTTTGCCACCTACGGCATCCACCTGCCCGATGACGCCGAGGACGCCAAGGCCTACGCCGACTTCATGCTGGCGCTGCCGGCAATGCAGCAATGGATTGCCGGCGCACGCGAGGAGCGCGACTTCCTGGCCGACGACGAACCCTACCGGCTGGCCCCTGATCGTCCCGATGCGATAATCATCAACCACTGAGCAATACCCGCCGGCGGGCCAGGTCCGGGCGCCGGCACATGACGAGGCCAGAACGATGCAGGTGTATGCCGTCGGCGGCGCGATCCGCGACGAATTGCTGGGCAAGCCCAGCCAGGACCGCGACTACGTGGTAGTGGGCGCGACCCCGGCGCAGATGGAAGCTGCCGGCTACAAGCCGGTCGGCAAGGACTTCCCGGTGTTCCTGCATCCGCGCACCAAAGAGGAATACGCGCTGGCCCGCACCGAACGCAAGACGGCGATGGGCTACAAGGGCTTTGCCTTTTATTGCGAGCCCGATGTCACGCTGGAAGACGACCTGGTGCGGCGCGACCTCACCATCAACGCGATGGCGCGCGCGGTCGATGCCGACGGTAACCTGACCGGCCCGGTCATCGATCCGCACGGCGGCCAGCGCGACCTGGCCGCGCGCCTGTTCCGCCATGTCTCCGACGCTTTTGCCGAAGACCCGGTGCGCATCCTGCGCGTGGCCCGCTTTGCCGCGCGCTTCCATGAATTCGGCGTCGCCGCCGAGACCATGCGGCTGATGCGTGAGATGGTCGCCGCGGGCGAGGTCGACGCGCTGGTGCCCGAGCGCGTCTGGCAGGAGCTGGCGCGCGGGCTGATGGAAGCGAAGCCGTCGCGCATGTTCGAGGTGCTGCGCGAATGCGGCGCGCTGGCGCGGCTGCTGCCCGAGCTGGAGCGGCTGTGGGGCGTGCCCCAGCGCGCCGATTACCATCCGGAAATCGATACCGGCGTGCACGTGATGATGGTGATCGATCAGGCCGCCGCCATGGGCGCGCCGCTCACGGTGCGCTTTGCCGCGCTGGTGCATGATCTGGGTAAGGGCACCACGCCCGCAGACGTGCTGCCGCGCCATATCGGTCACGAATCACGCAGCGCGCAGCTGCTCGAAGACGTCTGCGTGCGCCTGCGCGTGCCCAATGAATGCCGCGACCTGGCGCTGGTGGTGGCGCGCGAGCACGGCAATATCCACCGTTCGCAAGAGTTCAGCGCCGCGGCGGTGATGCGCCTGCTCGAGCGCTGCGATGCGCTGCGCAAGCCGGCCCGCTTCGCCGAGGCGCTGCAGGCCTGCGAGGCCGACCTGCGCGGGCGCAAGGGCTTCGAGTCGAGCGCCTACCCGCAGGCGGCGCGCCTGCTGGCGGCGCTGGAGGCGGCGGCGGCGGTCGACGCCGGCGCTATCGCGCGTGCCTGCGGCGATGACGTCGGCCAGATCCGCGACCGTGTCCAAGCGGCGCGCGTGGCGGCGGTGGCGGCGCGCATCGGCGGTTGAGCGCAGCGCACCGGGCGCACCGGCGCGCTAGGTCCTGTTCCGCAGATAACTTGCCAAAGTGAAATTGTCCAGTTGGCTGTCAGGCTAGGCGCGAGGAGGCGCCATAGCCGTAGCTATGGCAACGACGAGCAACGACGCACGGCGGCCAACTGGGCGATTTCATGGCAAGGTATTTGCGGAACAGGACACTAGCGGTAGACCAGCACCGGGATCTTCGTGTGCGTGAGCACCTTCTGCGTCTCGCTGCCGATCACCAGCGCCTGCATCCCGCGCCGCCCGTGCGAGGCCATCACGATCAGGTCGCACTTCCTTGCCTCGGCCTCATCGACGATGGCCTGGAAGATGTGGTCGCCGGTGGGGCAGGCGATTTCGCAGGGCACGCCGGCCGCGGCAGCCTCCTGCACGATCGTCGCCAGGTAGGCCTCGGCCTGCCGGTAGGCTTCCTGCATGAAGCGTTGCCGGGTTTCCTGGAGCATGGCGGTCTGCAGGCGCATCACGTCATAGTGCGCAACGACCTGGATCGCGGTAAGGCGGGCCTGTATCGAGCTGGCCAGCGCGATGGCTTTGCGGTAGGCCGTATCGGACAGGTCCGAGCCGTCGACCGCTACGAGCAGATGCTTGAACATTTGGATCTCCTTGTAAGGCGTCACCGCGCCGCAGCAGTGGTTCAGGCGCCAAGAAACAACCTGCCGACCTCCGGGTCCCGGCCCAGTTCGCTACCCGTTCCGGCCATGGCCAGCTGGCCGGCCACCAGGACATAGCCGACCTTCTCCGTATCGAACGAGCCGGCACGCTCGAAGGCGTCGGCGAAGGCCAGCACCGCGGCGGTGGACCCGGCTGCCTGGTATGGCGCCTCGTAGCGGTACTCCTTCTCGAAGCGCTGCGCATACTGGTCGGCCGTGCCGAACCAGCGGACCTTGTAGCTCAGCGTGCGGTCCCATTGCGAGCCGCACACCGCGAATTCGGCACTCTTGCCGAATTGCCGCTGCCGTCGAAGGGATTCCGAAAACTACAGCAGCTTGCCGATCGCCAGCGCCATCAGCGAAATCAGGATCGTCGACGCAAACGGAAGCACGAATTCGCGCCCGAAAACGCGGAAGCGCACGTCGCCGGGCAGCCGTCCCAGTCCGATCCTCTGCAGCCATGGCAGCGCCGCGGACAGGATGATCACGCTCAGGAAAATGGTCAGGGTCCAGCGCAGCATGGCGGCTCCGGTGCCGTTACAAGGTATGGCAGCGGTCGCCGCGGGTAAAGCCGTCCATCGGTTCGCTGTCGTCCAGGCCGCGCGTGAGCGCGATCACCTTGAACAGCTCGCCCATCTCGGCTTCCGACAACAGCTTCTGCACCGCATTGGCCTGCGGCAGGAAGGCGCGGGCGTCGGACGGGTCCAGCGCCATCAGCAGCTCGGTGATGCCCGCATTCATCAGGAAGCGCGCCTGCGAGGCAAAGCCCGCCACGGTCAGTCCCGCATCCACCGCGGCGAGCGCAATGCCGCTGAAATTCACGTGCGCGGTGATGTCCTGCAGGCCCGGGTACAGGAACGGGTCCGGGTGCGCATGATGGCGGTAGTGGCACATCAGCGTGCCGCCGGCGCGCTGCGGGTGGTAGTACTCGCCCGCCGGGAAGCCGTAGTCGATAAAGAAGGCCGCGCCGCGCGCCAGCATGGCGCCGACCGCGCGGATAAAGCCCTCGGCCTCGGCATGGGTCTCGGTGACGAGGTCGTGGTCGCCGGGGATGGCGCGCAGTGCCTCGGGCATGTCGGCATCGGCCAGCGGGCGGTCCTCGAAGCGGAAGGCGGGGGCGGCATCGTCGCTGCGCGCTACGCTGTGCACTACGCCGCGCTCATGCCAGCGGCCGCCGCTGCGTGCGTAGAGCTGCACCGGCATCGCATCCAGCACTTCATTGCCGACGATCACGCCTTCAAAGCTGGCCGGCAGCGTATCGAGCCAGGTGACGCGGTCCGCCAGGTGCGGCGCGCGCTGCGCCAGCGTGGCCTGCTGGCGCGCACGCAGTTCGCCCGACAGCTCGACGATGGCGTACGTGTCCGGCAACTGGCCTTCCTGCTCCAGCCCCAGCAGCAGGTCCGCCGCCAGCCGGCCGGTGCCGGCGCCGAATTCCAGCATGCGCGGCAATCCCTGTGCCATCAGCGGCGCGAACTGGCGCGCCAGCGTGCGCGCGAAGAAGGGGCTCAGTTCCGGGGCGGTGATGAAGTCGCTGCCGTCGCGGGCATCGCGCCCGAACTTGGCCGAACCGCCGCTGTAATAGCCCAGGCCGGGCGCGTACAGTGCCAGCGCCATATAGCGGTCAAAGCCGATCCAGCCGCCGGCCGCATCGATGGATTCGCCAATGCGGGCCGTAAGGGTATCGGACGCGGCCTGCGCGTCGGCGGGGGGAAGGGGTAAACTAGCGGCTTTCTGCATCCTGCGATTGTAGCAATGCCCGCATCCAAGACTCCTGCCAGCCAGACCGCTGACCAGACCCATAGCCAGACTGGTAGCCAGCGCGCCACCGCCCGCGGCGTGGCGCTGGTGACCGGCGGCGCGCGCCGCCTGGGCCGCGCCATCGCGCTTGAACTGGCGGCGCAGGGCTGGGACGTGGCCGTGCACTGCCATCGCTCGGTGGACGAGGCCGAGGCCCTGGCCACGCAGATCCGCGCGCTGGGCCGCCGTGCCGCGGTGCTGCGCGCCGACCTGGCCGACGAGGCCGCCACCGGCCGCCTGGTGGCCGACTGCACCGCCGTGCTGGGCGTGCCCGCTTGCCTGGTCAACAACGCTTCGCTGTTCCAGTACGACGTGGCGACCAGCTTCTCATATGCGTCGCTGGATACGCATATGCGCACCAACGTCGCCGCGCCGCTGCTGCTGGCGCGGGAACTGCACAAGGCGCTGGGCGCCGCCGCCGGCAAGGACAAGGCCGCCGAACCGCGCGGGGTGGTGATCAACCTGCTGGACCAGAAGCTGGATAACCTGAATCCGGACTTCCTGTCCTACACGCTGTCCAAGGCCGCGCTGCAGACCGCCACGGTGCAGCTGGCCCAGGCGCTGGCGCCGCGCCTGCGCGTGGTGGGCGTGGCCCCGGGTATCACGCTGGTGTCGGGCGAGCAGTCCGAGCAGAGCTTCCGCCGCGCGCACCGGGTGACGCCGCTGGGCCAGTCATCCACGCCCGAGGACATCGCCCAGGCGGTGGCCTACCTGGCGCAGGCGCGCGCCGTGACCGGCACCACGCTGTATGTGGACGGCGGCCAGCACCTGATGCCGCTGGCGCGCGACGTGATGTTCCTGACCGAGTAAGCTGGAAGCCAGCAACCGAATACCGTAGTGCCTGATGTGCCGCGCCCGCCGGGCGCGGCTTCCTTTTCCCCCTCAGCAGCCCGCTCATGACCATGCTCGCCGCCCTTTCCCACCCCAGCCTGCAAGACTGCCGACGCATGTTCCTGCGCAACTACGAAGTGCAGATCAATATCGGCGTGCACGAATTCGAGAAGAAGGGCGAACAGCGGGTGCTGATCAATATCGACCTGTTCGTGCCGCTGGCGCAGAGCACCCCGCAGGCCGACAAGCTCGACGAAGTGGTCGACTACGACTTCATGCGCAACACCGTGGCCGAGCGCATGGCGCAGGGCCACGTGCACCTGCAGGAAACCTTGTGCGACGACGTCGCGCGCGCCATGCTGAAGCATCCCAAGGTGCGCGCGGTGCGTGTCTCGACCGAGAAGCCCGACGTGTACCCGGACTGCGATTCGGTCGGCGTCGAGGTCTTCCATATCAAGCAGGCCTGAGTCGCGGTTCCACTGGCGCCAGCACCGTGCGGGCGCCTAAAGTAAAATGTTGCCCCTTCGCGCCGCGCCGGCCATTCCATCCGGCGGGCGCCACGCAACAGGATGCTCCATGAGCCACTCTAACAACTTCTACCGCCTCGAGACGAGGCTGCAATCGCAAACCGGCAAGGCCATCGGCGACTTCGGCATGATCGAGGACGGCGACACCGTGCTGGTCTGCATGAGTGGCGGCAAGGACTCGTACACCATGCTGTCGGTCCTGATGGCGCTGCAGAAGCGCGCGCCGATCAAGTTCAAGCTGATCGCGATGAACCTGGACCAGAAGCAGCCCGGCTTCCCGGAACACATCCTGCCGGAGTACCTGAAGTCGGTCGGCGTGGAATATGTGATCGTCGAGGCGGATACCTACTCGATCGTCAAGGAGAAGGTGCCCGAGGGCAAGACCACCTGCTCGCTGTGCTCGCGCCTGCGCCGCGGCGTGATCTACCGCACCGCCAAGGAGCTGGGCGCCAACAAGATCGCGCTGGGCCACCACCGCGACGACATCGTCCAGACCTTCTTCCTGAACATGTTCTTCGGCGGCAAGATGAAGGCGATGCCGCCCAAGCTGTCGACCGACGACGGCCAGCACATCGTGATCCGCCCGCTGGCGTATTGCTCGGAGAAGGACATCGCGTCGTACGCGCGCGCCATGGAATTCCCGATCATCCCGTGCAACCTGTGCGGCTCGCAGGAAAACCTGCAGCGCAAGAAGGTCAGCGAGATGCTGCAGGACTGGGAGCGCCAGAACCCGGGCCGTATCGACAATATCTTCTCGGCGCTGCGCAACGTGGTGCCGTCGCACCTGGCCGATACCGACCTGTTCCCGTTCACCGGGCTGGCCACCGGCCTGGCCAAGGTGGATGAGGCGTCACTGTTCGGCGAAACCACCTTCCAGCAGCAGCCGCTGATGTTTGCCGGCAACGTGGAAGAGAACCGGATGGAGTTCGTGCGCTTCGAGCGCCCGCCCGCGGCTGCTGCGGCACCGGCGGCGGAGCAGGCCGGCACGCAGTAGCGCCAGCGCCCGCCGCATGGAAAAACGCCCGCTTGCGCGGGCGTGCTTCGTTTTGGGCAGGGCTTCAGTTTGTCGCCGCCGACTGCACCGGGGCGTTTGCCTTCTCGCGTATCAGCGCATGCGTGTCGTCGATCCATTTCTGGAACCGGTCTTGCGCATGCGCTTTCTGCTGCGGCGTGGTCATGTTGGCGATGGCCACGGTCAGCGCGATGCCCGCATTGATGCTGGCCTCGTGGCTGGCGGCATGCTTGGCTGGCGGGTTCTGCCAGTATTCGCGGAAGCGGCGCAGCACGTCTATCACCTGCGCCTTGGGCGGCTGCGTGGCCTGCACGTAGCGCACCATCCTGAGCCATTCCTGCTGCCGGGCGACGCGCTCGGCGTAGCGCGCCTCGGCATTCTGCACCACCGGGCCCATCCTGGCGCGGATGGCCTTTTCCTGATCGCTGGAGAAGTTGCCGTAGACCAGCCTCGCGTAGTCCATCACCTTGTCATAGCGCGCTTCCTCGCGCTCGGCAGGGTCTGGATTCAGGAATTTCTTGCGGTACTTGGCATTGCCCTCGGCAAATTTCTTTTCCATGCGGCCGATCTGCTCAGGCGTCAGCGTCAGCAACAGGTCGGCGAGGTCGGGCATCGCCTGTTCGAACGACTTGCGCGCCAGTTGCTGCGAGGCATCCTGGAAGTGCTCGACCGTGGCCGGGGTCACCGGTTGGCGCACGTCGGCCTTGGCCTGCTGCAGCAAGGTGGCGATTTCCGGCAACTGCGCCTTGCGATGCCAGGCAAAAAAGCGTGCAATGGCCTCGCGCGTGAGCGGTTCCTGGGCCGTGCTGACATCGACGTAGTTGTCGATCCACCAGTAGGCCAGGTGGTCACCCTGCTGGTATCCCAGCTTCATGGCGCTGCAGGCGCACAAGGCCGCCGCGCCCAGAATCGCGAAAATCCGCCGGGCCCAGCAATTGTGAAATTCGGAAACGACGGTCTGATGCGCAGAAACCGCCATGTTAAAATCGGCGCGCATCGCAACCGGGCCACCCAGATGACTGCCAGCCAAGTCCTGGCAAGGGTTTGCGGGATTATGCGCAGGCCTGGCTGCAGGTTTTCGCCAAGCCTGGCGGCGCAGTCCGCCAAACACCCGGCTGGCGTTTTCAAGAATATTTTCGGACACACTCACTTAGGGGTCTCCTTGTGAATATCGTCATTCTCGCCGCGGGCATGGGCAAGCGGATGTATTCCGATTTGCCCAAGGTACTGCACCCGGTAGCCGGGCGGCCCATGCTCGCGCATGTCCTGGACACCGCACGTGCGCTGTCGCCGTCGCGGCTGGTGGTCGTGGTCGGCCACGGTGCCGGGCACGTGCGCGAGGCCGTTGCCGCCGACGATGTCGCCTTTGCCGAACAGCCCCAGCAGCTGGGCACGGGCCATGCGGTGATGCAGGCACTTCCCTTGTTGGACGACAGCCAGCCCACGTTGGTTCTGTATGGTGACGTGCCGCTCACCAGCGCTGCCACGCTCCAGGCACTCGTGGCCGAAGCCGGCACCCAGCGCTTTGGCGTGCTGACCGTGGAAATGCCTGACCCGACCGGCTATGGCCGCATCGTGCGCGATGCCGCGGGCAGCATCGTCCGCATTGTCGAGCAGAAGGACGCCAGCGAGGCCGAGAAGGCAATCCGCGAGATCAACACCGGCATTATCGTGTGCCCCACCGGCCACCTGCGCAAGTGGCTGTCGACGCTGCGCAACGACAATGCCCAGGGCGAGTACTACCTGACCGACACGGTCGAGCGCGCCGTGGCCGATGGCGTGGAAACCGTCTCGGCCCAGCCGGCGGCGATCTGGGAGACACTCGGCGTCAACAGCAAGCTGCAGCTGGCCGAGGTCGAGCGCATCCACCAGGGCAACCAGGCCCGGCGGCTGCTGGAAGCCGGCGTGACGCTGCTGGATCCGGCCCGCATCGACGTGCGCGGCGAACTGAGCTGCGGGCGCGACGTCACCATCGACGTCGGCTGCGTATTCGAAGGGCGCGTGCACCTGGAAGACGGTGTGCGCATCGGCGCCCATTGCGTGATCCGCAACAGCGCCGTCGGCGCCGGCGCCCAGGTGCACCCGTTCTGCCATATCGACGAGGCCAGGGTTGGCCCCGCCGGGCGCATCGGGCCGTACGCGCGGCTGCGCCCCGGCACCGAGCTGGGCGAGGACGTGCATATCGGCAACTTTGTCGAGGTCAAGAATGCCCAGGTGGCCGCGCACAGCAAGGCCAACCACCTGGCTTATGTGGGCGATGCCACGGTGGGGTCGCGCGTCAATATTGGCGCGGGTACCATCACCTGCAACTATGACGGCGTGAACAAGCACCGCACGGTGATCGAGGACGATGTCTTTATCGGCTCCGACACCCAGCTGGTGGCCCCGGTGACGGTGCGCCGCGGCGCCACGCTGGGCGCCGGCACCACGCTGACCAAGGAGGCGCCCGCCGACAAGCTGACGCTGTCGCGGGCCAAGCAGCTGACCATCGACGCCTGGCAGCGGCCGGTCAAGCAGCCGAAGAAGTAAGCGTCAGAGGGCCGCCCGCGGGCGGCCAGGGCACGCCCCCCC
>NZ_JBYTAG010000023.1:0-67415 GCF_058787995.1 Cupriavidus sp. FW305-27 | reverse complement strand
GCCTCGGCGAGGCGGCGCCACAGGATTCATACCGGCGCCTGAGGTCTACGGGCAGGCGCCAGCAAACGGGGGTTCAGCATGTGTGGCATCGTCGGCGCGGTTTCCACGCGCAATATCGTTCCGGTCCTGATCGAAGGGCTGCGCCGCCTGGAGTATCGCGGCTATGACTCGTGCGGCGTCGCCGTCGTGCGCGACGATGCGGTCGAGCGTGCGCGCACCGTGTCGCGCGTGGCCGACCTGGACGCGCAGACGCAGGCTTCCGGCCTGTCCGGCTTCACCGGCGTGGCGCATACGCGCTGGGCCACGCATGGCAAGCCCGATACCGTCAACGCGCACCCGCACCTGTCGGGCGAGACCATCGCGCTGGTGCACAACGGCATCATCGAGAACTACGAGCCGTTGCGCGAAGAACTGCGCGCGGTCGGCTACGGCTTTGAATCGCAGACCGATACCGAGGTGGTTGCCCACCTGATCCACCAGGCCTACACCTACCCCAGCAGTGCCACGCGCGGCGACCTGTTCGCCTCGGTGCGCGCGGTGACCAAGCGCCTGCACGGCGCCTACGCCATCGCCGTGTTCGCCAAGGACCAGCCCGGCCGCGTGGTCGGCGCGCGCGCCGGTTCGCCGCTGGTGGTGGCGCTGGGCGAGAACGAGGCCTTCCTGGCCTCCGACGCGCTGGCTGTGGCCGGCACCGCCAACCGCATCATCTACCTGGAAGAGGGCGATGTGGTCGAGCTCACGCTGGACGGCGTGACCATCCACGACGTCGACGACCATCCGGTCGAGCGCGAGGCGCGCGTGGTCGAAGCGCACGCCGCGTCGGTGGAGCTGGGCCCGTACCGCCACTTCATGCAGAAGGAGATCTTCGAGCAGCCGCGCGCGCTGGGCGACACGCTGGAAGGCATTGAAAGCATTTCGCCGGAGCTGTTCGGCAGCGGCGCCGCCGAGGTCTTTGCCGGCATCGACAGCGTGCTGATCCTGGCCTGCGGCACCAGCTATTACTCCGGCTGCACCGCCAAATACTGGCTGGAGAGCATTGCCAGGATCCCGACCCAGGTCGAGGTCGCCAGCGAATACCGCTACCGCGAGACCGTGCCCAATCCGCGCGCGCTGGTGGTGGTGATCTCGCAGTCCGGCGAGACCGCCGACACCATGGCCGCGCTGCGCCATGCGCGCGCGCTTGGCCACGTGCACACGCTGGCGGTCTGCAACGTGGCCACCAGCGCCATGGTGCGCGAGACCGAGCTGCGCTTCCTGACGCGCGCCGGCACCGAGATCGGCGTGGCCTCGACCAAGGCCTTCACCACGCAGCTGGCCGCGCTCTACATGCTGACGCTGGCGCTGGCCAAGGTGCGCGGCCTGCTGACCGAAGACGCCGAGGCCAAGGCCCTGACCAACCTGCGCCACCTGCCCGCCGCGCTGCATGGCGTGCTGGCGCTGGAGCCGCAGATCATCGCCTGGTCGGAAGACTTCGCGCGCCGCGAGAACGCATTGTTCCTCGGCCGCGGACTGCATTACCCGATCGCCCTGGAAGGCGCGCTCAAGCTCAAGGAAATCTCCTATATCCATGCCGAGGCCTACCCGGCGGGCGAGCTCAAGCACGGCCCGCTGGCACTGGTCACCGAAGCCATGCCGGTGGTCACCGTCGCCCCCAACGACGCACTGCTGGAAAAACTCAAGTCCAACATCCAGGAAGTGCGCGCCCGCGGTGGCCGCCTGTACGTGTTTGCCGACAGCGACACCCAGATCCAGTCGTCCGACGGCATCCAGGTGATCCGCCTGCCCGAGCACTACGGCGATCTCTCGCCGATCCTGCACGTGGTGCCGCTGCAGCTGCTGGCCTACCACACGGCCTGCGCGCGTGGCACCGACGTGGACAAGCCGCGTAACCTGGCGAAGTCAGTGACGGTGGAGTAAGGCGCGGGCAGCCCCGCTGCGCTTGCTGGAAGAACCAAGAGGCCCCGCGGGGCCTCTTGGCATTGGCGGCGCGTGGCTATGCCACGTACAGCAGGAACGCCCGTGCCATCTCCATATCCAGCCGCCGGTCCGACAGCGCAAAGGTGCTGTCGCGGTTGATCAGCGCGTACAGCAGCGTGCCGGCCAGCGCCTGGTGCGCAAAGCGGATGCGCAGTTCCAGTTCCGGCGAGGCGCCCGCCGGGTGGAGTTGCGCAAGCGGCTCGGCCATGCCCTTGCGCAGCGTGGCCAGCACCAGGGCTTGCAGCGCCCTGAAATAGCTATCCTTGCCTTCGAAGCGGCTGTAGAACGCGCCGGTCGTGACGCCGGCCTGCGCGCAGATTTCCTGGATCGAGACCTGTTCCAGCGTGCGCTCGCAGCAGCCGGCGGCCGGCTTCCAGCAGCAGCAGCGTGGTGCGCAGGCCACGCGAATAGCGCGGTGCGATCCTCGCCATCGACGCATCGGTGTCGTCGCTGGCCGGCGTGCTGGCGTCGCTGGCCGGCCTGTACGTGGACAACCCTGAGCGCTCGCGCCGCCGGCTGGCCGCGCACCTGCCGTCGCGTGTCGAAGCTGTGCAGCCCGCGGTCGCTGCTGGCTGAATCCCCAACGCCCGGGCCATGACCTGGGCCTACAGCCCGGCACCGCCGCCGGCTTGCGCCACTGCTTCATGCACCAGCGCCGCGAAGACGCGCATGGCCGGCGACGGTGAGCGCCCGGCCAGCGACACGATCCCATACTGCGCCCTCAGCTCGGTTGGCGGGTGCATCGGCAGGGCCACGGCCAAGCCTTGCGCGCAGGCCTCGGCCATCATCGCCACGGGTACCAGCGCCACGGCATCGACGGCCAGCAGCAGCGAGCGCAGCGCGTGCATGTCGTTGCAGGTGACGGTCATCAGCCCGGGCGCGTCCTCGGAAACCGGGCCGCTGCCACCGCTGGCTTGATGCAGTGCCTGCCGGAAGAAGCGCAGGATATGCGCCGGCAGCCGCGTCCCTGCCACCGGATAGGCGCGCAGCTCGGCCAGGGTGACTTCGCGCTGCCGCGCCAGCGGGTGCCCGCTGCGCACGAAGAATGCCGTTTCCAGTGCCGGCAGCCGGTCAATCTGCAGGTGTCCCAGTTCCGCCAGGCTGCGGCTTTCGCCTACAAAGACATCGAGGCGTTCCGCTTCGAGCGAACGCCGCATGGCCGGCGTGTCCGCGGTCTCCAGGTCGATGCGCAGATGCGGGTAGCGCCGCACCAGCGTCTCGAGCACGGGATCGAGCAGGAACGATGCCGCGAACGGCCCGAAGCCCGCGCGGATCGTGCCGATCTCTACTTCCTCCAGCAGTTGCAGGTCGCGCCGCAACTCGCGCTGTTCGCGCAGCATGCGGCGCGCGCGTTCGAGCGCCAGCATGCCCGCCGCGGTTGGCCGCACCTTGCCGTAGCTGCGGTCGATCAGCGGCCCCAGGTCCGCTTCCAGCGCCTGGATGCTGCGGGTGAGCGCCGGCTGCGACAGGTGCAGGGCGCCGGCGGCTCGGGCAAAACTGCCTTGCTCGACCAGCGTGACGAAGTGATGCAGCTGCCTTAGACCCATGAATTAATCATTCTTGCATCAAAAACTGAAAAATATTGCATTGGACGTAATTTCTCAAGCCAGCTAACGTTGTCCCCCAAAACCATAAGGACGACCTGGAGACGACATGAACCGACGCGCATCGCTCGCGCTGGCCGCTGGTGGGCTGATTGGCGGGCTTTCGCTCAGCCTGGCCCTGCCCGCCGCGGCACAGACCTATCCCGCCAAACCAATCCGCATCGTGGTGCCTTATGTGGCCGGCGGCGGCACTGACACCATCGCCCGTGCCATGGGCGAAAAGCTCAGCAAGCGCCTGGGCCAGCCCGTGGTGGTGGACAACAAGGCGGGCGCCTCGGGCATCATCGGCACCGACGCCGTGGCCAAGGCCGCGCCGGATGGCTACACGTTGTTGATGACCCTGACGCAGTCGGTGCTGACCAACCAGTTCCTGTACCAGAAACTGCCCTACGACCCGCGCAAGGACCTGACCATGATCAGCGTGCTGGCCGATGCGCAGCTGGTGCTGGTGGCCCATCCGTCGGTGCCGGCGCGCACCGTGCGCGAACTGGGCGATTACGCGCGCAGCCGGCCGGGCAAGCTCAGCTATGCCTCGTGGGGCGTGGGTTCGCTGTCGCACCTGAGCGGCGCCTACTACAGCAAGCTGGTGCATGGCCAGGCCGCGCACGTGCCCTACAAGGGCGAGGCGCCGATGATGCAGGCCCTGCTGGGCGGGCAGGTGCAGTTCGGCTTTGCCAGCATCCTGACCGCCAAGCCCTATATCCAGAGCGGCAAGCTCAAGGCGCTGGCGGTGACCGGCACGCAGCGCAGCAGCGCGCTGCCTGACATGCCCACCTTCGCTGAGTCCGGCATGCAGGACAGCGCCTTCAAGACCGTCGGCTGGATCGGCCTGGTGGCGCCGGTGGGCGTGCCCGCGCCGATTCTCGCCAGGCTTGAAGGCGAAGTGCGCGCCATCCTGCAGGCGCCCGACATGCAGGAGCGACTGGTCGCGCTGGGGCTGCGCACGGTGGGCAGCTCGCCGGCCGAGGCGCAGGCGCTGTATGCGCGCGACTGGCCGGTGCTGAAGACGCTGGTGGCGGATTCGGGCGCGAAGCTCGACTGATTTTCACGGGTGGCTCCCGATGGCGGGCGGCGCGGCAATTGCCGTGTGCGCCCGCTCTTCTATTTGCACGATGCCGAGCGAAGCGCTTTTGAAAACCGAATGGAAACCATTGGTATTCGCATCCGCAATGGCGCGTGAAAACCCGGTGAAAATGCGGCGGCGAGGCCGAATCTGCTTGATGTCCGCTCTTGCCGGACTACCATGAAGTCCGCGGCGGGATAATCACTGCGGGGTTTTCGTGATTACGAAAATGAGAGTGGGTCCATCGGTTTTGAGGGGGCGTTGGGGGCAGTCATGAAAAGCGACAAGAAGGTGATCCAGTTGCTCAATGGCCAGCTACGCCATGAGTTGACCGCAATCAACCAGTATTTCCTGCATGCCCGCATGTACCGGCATTGGGGGCTCGGTGCGCTGGGCAAGCACGAGTACGAGGAATCGATCGAGGAAATGAAGCACGCGGACAAGCTGATCGAGCGCATCCTGCTGCTCGATGGCCTGCCCAACCTGCAGGACCTGGACAAGCTGCTGCTCGGCGAGAACACCGAGGAGATGCTCGGCTGCGACCTGAAGCTCGAACAGGTGTCGCAGGCCAGCTGCAAGGAAGCGATCAAGTTCTTCGAGTCAGTCGGCGATTATGTCTCGCGCGAGATCGTGGTCGATATCCTTGCCGACACCGAGGAACATATCGACTGGCTCGAGGCGCAGCTGGAACTGGTGAACAAGGTCGGGTTGCAGAACTACATCCAGTCCGCGATGGGCGGCATCGGCTAGCCTTGCCGTCTCCTGCAAAGATTTCCATTTCCCGCTACACTGCGGCCCGCAGCACGTAGCGTCGCACAGACGCGGCGTCAGCGGCGGGGTGGCAGAGTGGTGATGCAACGGCCTGCAAAGCCGTATACGACGGTTCGATTCCGTATCCCCGCCTCCAGTTTTCTTTGCCTGGCACAAGTTGCCGGGCAGTCTTGCGTGCGCCCGCGCAATTTCCCCCATTTTCATACGCGTGTCACAGGGACCTTTCATGCACGGCAGCCATGTCGTGGTGCGCGTAGTTGCCGTGATCGCGAGGGCCATTTCGGACACCTCTGTTCCGTTACTTCCCCAATAGAACAACGCCACTGAATCGGGTAATGTTGCCTGCCAGGCCACATGGCCTGCGTGCAACCCGTGCCGCCGGATGGCGGCACAACCATGTCCGGGCTTCCATGGTGTCCCCGTCGCGAGGTGATGTGAGAAAGAGAGGCTCCAGATGATCAAGGACTTGCGGATCCGGGCGGCCATGCCCTCGGACGCGCCAGCCGTGGGCAGCGTGCTGGAACGCTGCGGCCTGCCCGTGGACGATGTGGCCCGCTTGCTCGAGCACTTCCACGTCGCCATCCTTGGATCGCAGATCATTGCTTGCGCTGCCGGCGAGCGTTTCGGCGAGACCGTGGTGATCCGCAGCGTTGCCGTATTGCCGGAACACCGCGACCAGGGCGTGGCCACGCATGTGGTGCGCGCCGCGCTGATGCGCGCACGCGCCAACGGCGCGCGGCGCGCGGTGCTGCTGGCCTCAAGCTGCCCGAGCTATTTCTCGCGTTACGGTTTTACGCTGGTGCCGGCCGCGAAGCTGCCGGCCGAGGTCATGTCATCGAGCGAATTCCACCGCCATACCGATACGCCGCCGCTATGCATGTGGTGCGAGTTGGACTGAACCCGCAAGCACCGCTGGCACGCCTCAGTGCGCGCCCTCGCAGCGGCTGATCTCCACCGTCACGTGCACCAGTTCCTCATGCACGGATAGCGCCTCGCGCACGCGCTGCGGGGTCAGCGCCGGATCGTGCGTGACCAGGCAGGCGATGCAGGCAAACTGCTGCCGGCCCACGCGCCAGACATGCAGGTCGGTCACACTGGTGCGCTCCTCGCCGTTGGCGTCGGCAGGGTCCAGGCCCGCCAGCACCTCGCGCACTTCTTCCACCACCGGGTGGTCCATCTCGCGGTCCAGCAGCACGGCGCCGCTCTGGCGCAGGAGGCAGACGGCCCACCTGCCGACCAGCGCGGCGCCCACCAGACCCATCACCGGATCCAGCCACGCCCAGCCCAGCCACCAGCCGCCGGCCAGCGCGACCAGCGCCAGCACCGAGGTCGCGGCGTCGGCCAGCACATGCATGTAGGCGGCGCGCAGGTTGATGTCGTGGTGGTGGCTGTGGCCGTGATCATGGTCGTGGCCGTGGTGATGGTGGCCATGGTCGTGCCCGTGGTCGTGGCCGTGCGCATGGCCGCCCAGGATCAGCGCGCAGCCCAGGTTGACCAGCAGGCCGAGCGCGGTCACGGCCATGGCCTCGCGGTAGTGGATGTCCTGCGGGCTGAGCAGCCGCTCGACCGAGCCGGCCGCCATCAGCGCCGCGATGCCAAGCAGGAACACCGCGCTGGCAAAGCCGGCCAGCACCTCGATCTTCCACGTGCCGAAGGCAAAGCGCCGGTCACCGGCGTAGCGGCGCGCGGCGGCGTAAGCGAAGGCCGACAGGCCGATGGCCAGCGCGTGCGAGCTCATGTGCCAGCCATCGGCCAGCAGCGCCATCGAGTTGAACCAAAGGCCGGCAGCGATCTCTACCACCATAGTGGCGGCGGTGATCGCCATCACCAGGCGTGTGCCGCGTTCGGCGGCGCGGTTGCCGGCGTCGAAGGCGTGGCTGTGGGTCCAGGCGGACAGGTCGTGGCTATGCATGGTCTGGTTCTGCTGCGCTGGAGAGCTGAAATCGTCACCCCGTGTGGGGCAATGCAGGCTCAAGGGTAGCAGAGCCCCGGCGCTTCGGCGGCCGCGTCCCTGACGGCTGCAGGGACAGCTGGCGCGTACTTTGTGTGCTCCCTGCGGTACAAATAGACCCTGGCTGCCAGCGGGGAATCCACGCTGTCCTTACATACATTCATGAATGGATGTATGATTTAACGAAAAATTCACACTGCCTCCACGACTTTGTTGTCCATTCCAAGATGAGTTATCGCTTTATCGCTATCTGCCTGACCGCCTGGCTGGGACTCTGCGCCACCGCGGGCTGGCTCGTCGAGCGCCTCTGGAGCTGACCGCTCCATGCTGCCCGGGTGCTACGCCGCGCGCGGCGCCTGCGCCAGGCGGTCGAAGAACTGCCACAGCTGTGGCGCATCGCCGGTGGCCACGTTGAAGCGGATCCATGGCGAATCGGTCTCGTCCGGCTCGAAATACGACCCTGGCGCGAGCCAGATGCCATACTTCAGCGCCAGCGTGGCGAGGCGGTTGCCGTGTAGCGGCCCGCCGCGGCGGCTGGCCTGCAGCCGCGCCTGCGCCGCCTCGGTCAGGCGCGCCCAGGCGAACATCCCGCCCTCGGGGCGCAGCAGCACTTCCAGCCCGTGGGCTTCCATCTTTTCCGTCACGCGATCCTGCTGCGCACGCAGCCGCTCGGCCAGCGCCGCCACATGGCGGCCGTAGTGGCCGCTGGTCAGCACCGAGTAGACCAGCCGCTCGGTGACTTCCGATGAGGTCAGGCCGACCGCCATCTTGGTGCGCGCGAAGGCCTTGGCCAGGTCGGGGCTGGCGGCCAGATAGCCGACGCGCAGCGACGGCGTGATGGTCTTGGAAAAACCATTGATGTAGACCACCTGCGACAGCCCGTCCATGGCCGCCAGCATCGGCGAGCCGGCCGGCGCCAGCTCGCGGTAGATATCGTCCTCGACCACCAGCAGCCGGTGCTGCTCGGCCAGCTGCAGCACGCGGAAGGCGTTCATGCTGCTCAGGCTGGCGCCGGTCGGGTTCTGCAGCACGGTATTGATAAAGAGCGCGCGCGGGGCATGGGCGCGGATGGCATCGTCCAGCGCGTCGGTATCCAGCCCCGCCGCCGAGCGCGGCACGCCCACCACGCGCAGCCCCGCCAGCCGCAGGATCTGCAAGAGGTTGCAGTAGCAGGGCGATTCCACCAGCACCCTGTCGCCGGCACGCAGCAGTGTGCGCACCACCAGGTCCAGCGCCTGCGTGGCGCCCTGCGTCAGTACTACCTGCTGCGCCTGCAGCGGGATGCCGTACTGGCCCAGGCCGGCGGCGATATGCTCGCGCAGCGGAGCAAAGCCATACGGATGGCCGTAGCCCGACAGCTGCGCCGCCGGCACCCGCGCCGAGGCGCGCATGGCCTGGTGCAGCCCTTCCTCGTTGAGCCAGTCGCCGGGCAGCCAGCCGGCGCCGGCCTTGATCGGCACCGAGTGGTCGGCGAACACATCCGACAGCAGCCACGCTGCGTTCAGTCCCGGCGCCTCCCATTGCGGCGCGCGCGCGTGCCCGGCCGGGGCATGGCGATGTGCAACCGTATAGCCCGAGCCCGGGCGCGCCGCCAGGTAGCCCAGCGCCGTCAGCCGGCCGTAGGCCTCGGCCACGGTGAAGGTGCTGACGTGGTGGTGCTGCGCAAAGCGGCGCACCGAGGGCAGGGCGGTGCCGGCGCGCAGCGCGCGCTGCTCGACCAGTGCGGCGATGCCGGCGACGATCTGCTCGGTCAGGGTGTCGCCGTCGCGGCGGGTGCGGGTCAGGTTCAGGGTCAGCATCAGGCACTCGGGCAGGCGTGAACCTGTACAGTTTAGCGGCTGGAGGCAGGCCAGGATGCGGTGGTCTTCCGCAAAGCGAAATTTGCCGCAGTGCAGCGTGGGACGGCGTACCGCGGTCCAGAGCGGTCGTGGCACAGCGGCGGGCTGGCGGCACCCCGATGACGCTTGCCTGTACGGTTTGGCGTGTTCAAACTGCACGGTAAGGCAGTCTTGTCCGGACTGTATATTTTGTCGGCCAGACGCCGCCGGTAGAGTGGCCCTCATTGCCGCCGCGCTGCCAGTCAGCGTGCCACCAGCCAATCCGACCCGATTCCCCCTAGGAGGACGTATGGACGCCGCCAAGACCGTGATTCCCGATCTCGATGCCCTGTGGATGCCCTTCACCGCCAACCGCCAGTACAAGGCGGCGCCGCGCCTGCTGGCGTCGGCCAGCGGCATGTACTACACCACCCACGACGGCCGCCAGATCCTGGACGGTTGCGCCGGCCTGTGGTGCGTGGCCGCCGGCCACTGCCGCACGGAAATCGCCGAGGCGGTAGCGCGCCAGGCCGCCACGCTGGACTATGCGCCGCCGTTCCAGATGGGCCATCCGCTGTCGTTCGAGGCCGCCACCAAGGTGGCCGCGATCATGCCGCAGGGGCTCGACCGCATCTTCTTCACCAACTCTGGCTCGGAGTCGGTCGACACCGCGCTGAAGATCGCGCTGGCCTACCACCGTGCACGCGGCGAAGGCCAGCGCACGCGCTTTATCGGGCGCGAGCGCGGCTATCACGGCGTGGGCTTCGGCGGCATGGCGGTGGGCGGCATCGGCCCTAACCGCAAGGCGTTCTCGGCCAACCTGATGCCGGGCACCGACCACCTGCCGGCCACGCTGAATATCGCCGAGGCCGCCTTCTCCAAGGGCCAGCCGCAATGGGGCGCGCACCTGGCCGATGAGCTGGAGCGCATCCTCGCGCTGCACGACCCGTCCAACGTTGCCGCCGTGATCGTCGAGCCGCTGGCCGGCTCCGCCGGCGTGCTGGTGCCGCCGGTCGGCTACCTGGAAAAGCTGCGTGAAATCACCAGCAAGCACGGCATCCTGTTGATCTTCGACGAGGTCATCACCGCCTTCGGCCGCCTCGGTGCCGCCACCGCGGCCGAGCGCTTCAAGGTCACGCCGGACCTGATCACCATGGCCAAGGCGATCAACAACGCCGCGGTGCCGATGGGCGCCGTCGCCGTGCGCCGCGAAGTGCATGACACCGTGGTCAATTCGGCCGCGCCGGGCGCGATCGAGCTGCTGCATGGCTACACCTACTCCGGCCACCCGCTGGCCGCGGCTGCCGCCATTGCCACCCTTGACCTGTACCAGCGCGAAAACCTGTTCGGCCGCGCCGCCGAACTGGCGCCGGTGTTCGAAGCCGCGGTGCACGGGGTACGCGGCGCGCCGCACGTGAAGGACATCCGCAACTACGGCCTGGTTGCCGGCATCGAGCTGGAGCCGCGTCCCGGCCAGCCCGGCGCGCGCGCGTATGAGGCCTTCCTGAAGTGCCTGGAACTCGGCGTGCTGGTGCGCTACACCGGCGACATCCTGGCGTTCTCGCCGCCGCTGATCATCTCTGAAGCCCAGATCGGGGAACTGTTCGATACGGTGAAGAAGGCGCTGCAGGACATCAAGTAAGCGGCGCGCGCCGCATCGCATTGCCGCCGGACCTGCGGGTCCGGCCTCCCTGATTGCATGCCGGGGGCGCGCTGACTTGCGTGCCGCGGCTATCGAAGGAAATCCCAAGTGAGCATCGCAGAAAACCGGCAACTGGCCGAGATCCACCATTTCATCGGCGGCGCTGTGCGCCGCGCCGGCGGCCAGCGCCTGGCGGACGTGTTCAACCCCGCCACCGGCGAAGTCGCAGCACGCGTGGCGCTCGGCACCACGCAGGACGTGGCCGACGCCGTTGCCGCCGCCCATGCGGCATTCCCCGCCTGGGCCGACACCCCGCCGCTGCGCCGCGCGCGCATCCTGTTCAAGTTCAAGGAACTGCTCGACCAGCACCACGACGACCTGGCCGCGCTGATCACGCGCGAGCACGGCAAGGTGTTCTCGGACGCCAGGGGCGAAGTCACGCGCGGCATCGAGGTGGTGGAATTTGCCTGCGGCATCCCCAGCCTGCTCAAGACCGATTTCACCGACAACATCGGCGGCGGCATCGACAACTGGAACCTGCGCCAGCCGCTGGGCGTGGTGGCCGGCATCACGCCGTTCAACTTCCCGGTGATGGTGCCGATGTGGATGTTCCCGGTGGCGATCGCCTGCGGCAATACCTTCGTGCTGAAGCCGTCGGAACGTGATCCGTCGCCGAGCCTGCTGATTGCCGACCTGCTGCGCCAGGCTGGTTTGCCCGATGGTGTGTTCAACGTGGTGCAGGGTGACAAGGAGGCGGTGGACGCACTGCTCGCGCATCCGGACGTGCAGGCGCTGTCGTTCGTCGGTTCGACGCCGATTGCGGAGTACATCTATACGGAAGGCACCAAACACGGCAAGCGCGTGCAGGCATTGGGCGGCGCCAAGAACCACCTGGTGGTGATGCCCGATGCGGATCTCGACCAGGCGGTCGATGCGCTGATCGGTGCCGCGTATGGTTCTGCCGGCGAACGCTGCATGGCGATCTCGGTCGCCGTGGCCGTGGGCGATGTCGCTGACAAGCTCGTGCCGCGCCTCGCCGAACGTGCGAGCTCGCTGAAGATCCGCAACGGCATGGAGTCCGATGCCGAAATGGGTCCGCTGGTGACCGCTGCGCACAAGGCGAAGGTGGAGGGCTATATCGCCAAGGGCGTGGAAGAGGGCGCGATGCTGGTGACCGATGGCCGCGGTCATACCGTACCCGGCCATGAGAACGGCTTCTATGTCGGCGGCACGCTGTTCGACCACGTCAAGCCGGACATGACGATCTACAAGGAAGAGATCTTCGGCCCGGTGCTGTCGGTAGTGCGCGTGCATGACTTTGCCGAAGCGGTGGCGCTGATCAATGCGCATGAATACGGCAACGGCGTGTCGTGCTACACCAGCGACGGCGGCATCGCGCGTGCGTTCGCGCGGCAGATCCAGGTCGGCATGGTCGGCATCAACGTGCCGATCCCGGTGCCGATGGCCTGGCATTCGTTCGGTGGCTGGAAGCGATCGCTGTTTGGCGACCATCACGCCTATGGCGAAGAGGGCGTGCGTTTCTACACGCGCTACAAGAGCGTGATGCAGCGCTGGCCGGATTCGATCGCCAAGGGCGCTGAGTTCACCATGCCGGTGGCGAAGTAAGGGGAGAGCGGGCATGAAGGTCAACCGGATCGTTGCCAACATCGCGGTCGCCGACCCGGCCAGTGCCCGCGCTTTCTACCAGGACATCCTGGGCCTGGACGTATTGATGGACCACGGCTGGATCCGGACCTACGGCAGCACCTCGACCATGACCGTCCAGCTCAGTTTCGCCACGGAAGGCGGCAACGGCACGCCGGTGCCGGACCTGTCGATCGAGGTCGATGACGTGGACGAGGCGCATCGCCGCATGCTGGCCGGCGGCTTCGCCATCGAGTACGGTCCCGCCGACGAGCCATGGGGTGTGCGCCGCTTCTACGTGCGCGATCCGTTGGGCCGGCTGGTCAATATCCTGATGCACACCTGAGCGCGGTCATTCCGCGCTGCCGGCGCGGGCTTGCCGGTAGGCCTTCGGCGTGGCCGGCTCTGCCTTGTTCCAGCACGCGCGGAAGGCCTGCACGCTGGCGAAGCCGCTTTTCAGCGCAATCTCTTCCACCGGCAACGATGACGACGCCAGCAGCTTGCGCGCGCGCGCCATGCGTAGCGTGAGCTGGTACTGCTTGGGCGTGAGGCCGGTTTCTTCGTGGAACACGCGGGACAGGTGCCGCACGCTGATGGCAAAGCGGTCGGCAAAGCGCGGGTCGGCAACATTGGTGTCGAGTTCCCGCGAGATCGCGTCCTGTACCGCATGCACCAGCGGGTTGCCGTGCGAGCGCGCGCGCAGCTGCGGGGCGAGCTGCGGATCGCCGCCGAAGCGGCGGAAGGGCACCACGTTGTCGCGCGCCACGGCGATGGCGGCTTCGTCGCCATAGGCATCGGCCACCAGACGCAGCGCCAGATCGATGCCCGAAGCCACGCCGGCTGACGTCCACACATTGCCATCGCGAACGAAGACCCGGTTCTCGATGACCGAGGCGGCGGGGTGCCGCGTGCGCAGGCGGCGGGTATGGGCGTGGTGGGTGGTGCACAGGCGGCCGTCGAGCAGGCCGGCGGCGCCGAGCAG
The DNA here is from genome assembly GCF_058787995.1 of Cupriavidus sp. FW305-27. Lineage (NCBI taxonomy): Bacteria > Pseudomonadati > Pseudomonadota > Betaproteobacteria > Burkholderiales > Burkholderiaceae > Cupriavidus > Cupriavidus sp. FW305-27. The sequence goes on along the minus strand of NZ_JBYTAG010000023.1, from coordinate 53,964 downwards.
GAAGGCACCGGTGCAGACCGCGGCAACCTGTACGTCGGCGTTCCTGCCGTCGGCGAAAGACCTTTTCAGCCAATTCACGCTATCGTGCCATGCCGGCGAACGGGTCAGTGTGTCCAGAAGTTTGCTGCCGATGGCCAGCACCACATCGCCGGAGGCGAGTCGTGCAGGCAGGCGTTCGACCTGGCTCAGTGCCGGCCCCTGGAACGAAGGGACGCTCGAATGTGGCCCGACGCAGCGCACCTTGAGTGGCCCAATACCCAGTTCCGATACGCTGGCCAGGATCTGCAGCGGACCGCCAAGGTCGAGCATGTGGACGTTGGGAAGCACCAGGAGATAAGCGGTAGTCATCGCGGCAAGGGAAGAGCGAGCGGTACGATGCCGCCATTCTCGCGCGAATCCAGCACAACACAACAGGGATGGCCGAAAAGTTGCTTTTCTGGGCCGGGTGGTTGCCATGGCCGGAGGGCGGGCTGGCTTAGCATGGCACCAGGCCTCGCACGACTGAGAGATCGACATGCCCCGCACACGCATCCCCGCCATCACCCTTGCCCTGGTCGCCATCGGCTTCGCCGCGATGTTTGTCTCGACCGCGGTCAAGGGCCTCTACCAGGTGTACTTCGTCGACCTCGCCACGCACTTCGGGCAGGGCCGTGCGCAGTTTGCCTGGTCCGGCAGTGTCTTTATGCTCGCCACCGGGCTGATGTCGCCGGTGGTCGGCGCGCTCAGCGATCGCGTCGGCCCGCTGCGCACCGCGGCCGCTGGGGCGCTGGCGGCAGGCATTGCGCTGGGTGGCGCGGCGCTGTGGCCGGGATCGCTGACGTTCTTCGTGCTGATGTTCGGCCTCGCCGGTGCGTTCGGGCTGGCGGCCATGACCTTTGTGCCGATGGGCATCCTGGTGGACCGGCTGTTCGAGGAGCGCAAGAAGGGGCTGGCCTATGCGGTGGTTACCAACGGCACCGCGATCGGCTTTATCGTGCTGTCGCCGCTGTGGATCTGGCTGCAGCCGCAGGCGGGCTGGATCACGGCGTTCGGCGTGGCCGGTGCGGTGTTTGCGTTGCCGGTGGCCGGCGCCTTGTGGCTGACTTCGCGCTGGGAGCCGGCGTCCGCACCGGCGCCATGCACGGCCGGGGCCGATGTGCCGGCATGGACGGTGGTGCGGCGTGACCCGGTGTTCTATGCGCTGGCGGCCGGCTTCTTCGGCTGCGGCGCCACCATGGCCTTTATCGACGTGCACCTGATCGCGTACTGGCAGGGGCAGGGCGTGCCGCGGCTGGCGATGGGCTATGCGATGAGCACGCTCGGCGCGCTGGAGCTGGCCAGCGGCCTGGTCTCCGGCGCGCTGGCGCTGCGCTGGGACAAGCACCGGCTGCTGGCCGCGTTCTACGCGCTGCGCTCGGCATCGATGCTGTTGCTGCTGGTGCCGGGCCTGGGCGTGCTGCCGTTTGCGGTCGGCTTTGGCGCCAGCTATCTGGGCACGGTGATCCTGACCTCGATGTTCTGCTTCGAGCGCTACGGCAGCCGGATCAAGGGCAAGGTGTTTGGCCTGCTGTTCCTCGGGCACCAGCTGGGCGCCTTCCTGACGGTGCAGCTGGGGGCGTGGTCGTTCGATGCCACGCGCAGCTACCAGCACAGCATCACGGCGCTGGTGGCGGTGACGCTGTGCTCCGCCGCGTGCTCGTGGCTTGGCCTGCGCCGCGCGGGGCCGTTGCCGGCACTTGCCAAGGGCCCGGCACACGCCGCGGTTCCTGAGGCTGCCAGCCGCTGAAGTGCCGATGCTGCCGCGGCTCCTTCTTGCCTGCGCGGCCCTCGCCCCGCTGGGGCTGGCGGCCCTGGCGGGGCCGTGGCCGCTGCGCGCGAGGATTGCAGCGCTGGCGGCACTGGCCCTTGCCGGCGCTGCACTGCTGGCGCTCGATCCGCTTGCCGCCGCCCTGGCGCGCGTGGACGGCATCCTGTCGGCGCCCGGCTGCGGCGGCTGACTTTGCCTGCGTTCAGTGCGGGCCAGCCTGGCCTTTTCTATCATTCGATGACGTGCCTGCCGCGCGCGGGCGCGCAATGTGACGCCTTCGCGCCGCGGCGGGCGTAAACTACCGCCCTTTTTCCGGGCCCGCGCGGCTTGCCGCCGCGTGCCCGGCCACAGTTGCATGGAGTCTGAATGAGCTTGTTCCGCACCAAGGACATCGACGCGATGCTGGCCGTCGCGCGCGATGACGGCCTGAAGAAGGTGCTGGGTCCAACCGACCTGGTGATGATGGGCATCGGCGCCATCATCGGCACCGGCATTTTCGTGCTGACCGGCACCGGCGCGCTGACCGCGGGGCCGGCGCTGACGGTGTCGTTCGTGATCGCGGCGCTGGCGTGCGGCTTTGCCGCGCTGTGCTACGCGGAGTTTGCCTCGGCGATCCCGGTGTCGGGATCGATCTATACCTACAGCTATGCCACGCTGGGCGAGATCGTCGCGTGGATGATCGGCTGGGACCTGCTGCTGGAATACGGGCTGGCCACGTCCGCCGTGTCGGTGGGGTGGTCGGGCTACTTCCAGTCGCTGATGGCGGGCTTCGGGCTGAAACTGCCGGCGGCGCTGACCGCGGCGCCAGGCTCGGTGCCGGGGGTGAAGTCCATGCTGAACCTGCCGGCGTGCCTGATCATGCTGGCCATCACCTGGGTGGTGTCGTACGGCGTGCGCGAATCCACGCGCATCAACAACCTGATGGTGGCGGTCAAGATCGGCGTGGTGCTGCTGTTTATCGCGGTGGGCGTGTGGCATGTGCAGCCGGCCAACTGGCAGCCGTTCGCGCCATTCGGCTTTGCCGGCATCTTCAATGCGGCGGCGCTGGTGTTCTTTGCCTTTATCGGCTTCGACGCGGTGACCTCTGCCGCGGAAGAGGTGCGCAACCCGCGCCGCGACCTGCCGATCGGCATCATCGGTTCGCTGGCGGTGTGCACGGTGCTGTATGTGGTGGTGGCCGCCATCATGACCGGCATCGTGCCGTTCGCGAAGTTTGCCGGCGTGGACCACCCGGTCTCACTGGCGCTGCAGTTCGCGGGCCAGAACTGGGTGGCGGGCTTTGTCGACCTGGGCGCGATCCTGGGCATGACCACGGTGATCCTGGTGATGACCTACGGCCAGACCCGCGTGATCTTTGCGATGTCGCGCGACGGCCTGCTGCCCGAGCGGCTGTCATCCGTGCACCCGGTGCATGCCACGCCGTATTTCGCCACCTGGATCGTCGGCATCGTGTTTGCCGCGATTGCCGCCTTCGTGCCGCTGAACGTGCTGGCCGAGCTGATCAATATCGGTACGCTGGCGGCCTTCACGCTGATCTCGGTGGCGGTGCTGGTGCTGCGCAAGACGCGCCCGGAACTGCCGCGCGCATTCCGCTGCCCGGGCGTGCCGGTGGTACCGCTGCTGTCGATCGGCTTCTGCCTGTTCCTGATGGCGCATCTGCAGGCGCTGACCTGGATTGCCTTCCTCGTGTGGCTGTCGGTGGGGCTGGTGATCTACTTCGGCTACGCGCGGCGTAATGCCGTGCTGCATAACCACGGCGGCTGAGCGCCTTCAGCCGCCGCGCCCGGCCGCGGCCTTCATGAAGGCCACCGCGCGCGGCTCGTTGGCATAGGCGGCGTTGATCCGGATCCATGCCGAGGTCTCGCCGCCCGGGCGGAAGTAGTTGCCTGGGGCCAGCGTCACGCCGTATTCCTCGCCCAGCGTCACCAGTTCGCGCGAATCCTCGATGCCGGGCGGGCGCGCCCACAGGAAGTTGCCGCCGGACGGCTGGCAGAACACCTCCCAGCCGTTGCCGGTCAGTTGCCGCACGGCATTGGCGCAGGCCTCGCGCACGCGCAGGCGCAGCCGCTCCACATACTTGCGGTAGCCGCCGCGCTCCAGCAGCGCCGCCGTGACTGCTTCCGCGAAGTGCGAACCGGCCACGCTGGTCAGCACCTTCACATCGACCAGGTCCTTGACCAGCGCCTTGTCCGCCACCAGGTAGCCGACCCGCAGCGAGGCCGACACCGTCTTGGAAAAGCCGCCGATGTAGATCACGTGCTCAAGCTGGTCCAGCGTGGCCAGCCGGTCGGTGAAGTGGGTCTGGAAGTCCGAGAAGATATCGTCCTCGACAAAGCGGAAGCCATGCCGGCGCGCCAGCTCCAGCAGCCGGAATGCCACCGGCGGCGCCAGCGTCGATCCGGTCGGGTTCTGCAGCACGCTGTTGGTGAAGAACAGCTTGGGCTTGTGCTGGCGCAGCAGCGCCTCGGTGGCGTCCGGGTCGGGGCCGTTGGCCGTGTGCGGCACGCCCACCAGCTGCACCCCATGCAGCCGCAGCAGGCCGAACAGGTTGTAGTAGCCGGGATCTTCCACGAACACGGTATCGCCGGGCTTGAGCAGGTGGCGTACCACCAGGTCCAGCGCCTGGCTGGCACCGGTGGTGATCAGCACTTGCGGCAGTTCGGCGGCGATGCCCAGCTGGCGCACGCGCAGCAACACCTGGCGACGCAGTTCCGGATGCCCCATCGGCGTGGCGTAGTGGATCACGCTGTCGATCTCATTGCGCGAGATCGCGCGGATCGCCTGCGTCAGCCCCTCGACGTCGCGCCAGGTCTCCGGCACGAAGCCCCCGGCCAGCTTGAGCGTGCCGCTGGGGTGGTTGAACTGCTCGAGGATGTGGTCGGAAAGATCCTCGGCCAGGCTCGGATCGGACCATCCGCACGCCGAGCGCCCCGCCAGCGGGCTGTCCGCCACATAGAAGCCCGAACCCTGGCGCGAATCCAGCAGCCCCTGCGATACCAGCCGGTCATAGGCTTCGATCACCGGGAAGCGGCTGATGCCGTTCTCCGCCGCCAACTGCCGGATTGACGGCAGGCGTGCGCCGGGCCGTGCTTCGCGGTTGCCGATCCACGCTTTCACGCCGGCAACGATCTGCTCGGTCAGTGGAATTCCGGTGGAAGCATCTAAGATTAGTTTCATGGGCAGGCAGCCGGGGGAAGCCGGTAGGCGCAGATCGCTACAAGCGACAACTGTCAGGGAAAACTACTGAACAGTTCATCGAAAACTGTTCACAACTGTACATGGGATTGTAGTGAGGGATGCGAATAATGGAAGCGTGGCGGAGGAAGGCGCCGGCTACCGTGATCATTCGGCATCCACGGGGGCCGGCGCCGGACGCGACCGCCGGCTATGAGGAGTGGGACATGCGCGAACTACGGACTTTCGAGCTGGACGAGCCTGGGCTGCCAGTGAGCTGGCGCGCCGGTTACGGGCAGACCGTCTGCGCGGTGGCGGGCAAGTTGTGGGTGACGGTGGAAGGCAGTCCCAACGACATCTGGCTGGAGCCGGGCACTGAGCTGGCGTTGCCGGAGGGCTACCGGGTGTGGCTGTCGGGCGATGGCGCGGGCGCGCGCTTTACGCTGGCACAGGTGCCGGCGCCGTGGTCGCTGCGGCGGCTGGTGGCGTGGCTGCGGGCGATGCGGCACCGGGTGGAGGAGCACAGCACGGATGCGTTCGGGGAGTGCCCCAGGATCTGGGCCTGAGCGGACCACTCAAGCTTTGCCGGAACGGCCACCTGAGGGTGGCCTTTTGTTTGCCCGGATGCTTGCGCGGCGCCTGCCGCGGGCGCCTACTCTATAGGGACAGCCCCGTCCTATGCACGCCGGGCTCGGGGTTCCGCCCCATTGCTTTACGTTAACGTCAACGTCATATAATCGATCGGCCCCGACCCGGGGGCGCAGCCCGCGCGTTTGCGGCCAAGCCGGCACAGAGCGGTACTTCAGGCGCACGCCGCGGTGGCAGCCAACACCACAGACGGTGGAGACAATGACCGACCTTTCCGATGTGCATGATGTGCGCCGCGGTGCGCCCCAGCCCAAGCCCACCGCGCAAGGCCGCGGTCCGGTCAACAAGGTGCGCTTTGTCACGGCGGCGTCGCTGTTCGATGGCCATGACGCCTCGATCAACATCATGCGCCGCATCCTGCAGTCGCATGGCTGCGAGGTGGTCCACCTCGGCCACAACCGCTCGGTCGAGGAAGTGGTGACGGCGGCGCTGCAGGAAGACGCGCAGGGCATCGCGATTTCCAGCTACCAGGGCGGCCATGTCGAATATTTCAAGTACATGGTCGACTTGCTGCGCGAGAAGGGCGGCGAGCACGTGCAGGTCTTTGGCGGCGGTGGCGGCGTGATCGTGCCGGACGAGATCCGCGAGCTGCAGGCCTACGGCGTGGCGCGCATCTTCAGCCCCGAGGACGGCCAGCGCATGGGCCTGGCCGGCATGATTGCAGATATGGTGCAGCGCTGCGACATCGACCTGTCGCGCTATGCGCCGGCCTCGCTCGAACCCGTCACCGGCGGCGACCGCCGCGCGCTGGCCCAGCTGATTACCGCGCTGGAGAACGGCAAGGCCGATCCGGCGCTGGTGCAGGCGATGCATGCGCAAGCGGCAACGGCATCGATCCCGGTGCTCGGCATCACCGGCACCGGCGGCGCCGGCAAGTCTTCACTGACCGACGAACTGATCCGCCGCTTCCGCCTCGACCAGCAGGATGCGCTGTCGATCGCCGTGATCTCGATCGACCCCTCGCGGCGCAAGTCGGGCGGCGCGCTGCTGGGCGACCGCATCCGCATGAACGCGATCAACCACCCGAACATCTTCATGCGCTCGCTGGCCACGCGCGAGGCTGGCTCCGAGATCTCGCAGGCGCTGCCGGACGTGATCGCCGCGTGCAAGGTGGCGGGCTTCGACCTGGTGATCGTCGAGACCTCGGGCATCGGCCAGGGCGACGCGGCCATCGTGCCGCACGTGGATCTGTCGCTCTATGTGATGACGCCCGAGTTCGGCGCGGCCAGCCAGCTCGAGAAGATCGACATGCTGGACTTTGCCGACTTCGTCGCGATCAACAAGTTCGACCGCAAGGGCGCGCAGGACGCGTGGCGCGACGTGGCCAAGCAGGTGCAGCGCAACCGCGAGCAATGGCACGGCAAGGCCGAGGACATGCCGGTCTACGGCACGCAGGCGTCGCGCTTCAATGACGATGGCGTGACCATGCTGTACCAGGGGCTGCGCGCGGCGCTGGCCGAACGCGGCCTGAAGCTGCAGCCGGGCGTGCTGCCGGCGCAGGCGGGGCGCATCTCCACCGGCCAGAATGTGATCGTGCCGCCGGCGCGCAGCCGCTACCTGGCGGAACTGGCAGACACGGTGCGCGGCTACCACCGCCGCGTGATGGAGCAGAGCCGCATTGCACGCGAGCGCCAGCAACTGCGTGAATCGAGCCGCATGGTGCAGGCCGCGCAAGGCGATGGCGCGGCGCTGGATGCGCTGGCGGCGGAGCGCGACAGCGCCCTCGGTCAGGTCGAGCGCAAGCTGCTGGCGATGTGGCCGCAGATGCGCGAAGCCTACAGCGGCGACGAGTACGTAGTGAAAATCCGCGACCGGGAGATCCGCACCGGGCTGGTTACGACCACGCTGTCCGGCACCAAGGTGCGCAAGGTGGTGCTGCCGCGCTTCGAGGACGACGGCGAGGTGCTGAAGTGGCTGATGCGCGAGAACGTTCCCGGCAGCTTCCCGTACACCGCCGGCGTGTTCGCCTTCAAGCGCGAGAACGAAGACCCCACCCGCATGTTCGCCGGCGAGGGCGATGCCTTCCGCACCAACCGGCGCTTCAAGCTGGTGTCCGAAGGTATGGATGCCAAGCGGCTGTCGACCGCGTTCGACTCGGTCACGCTGTATGGCGAAGACCCGCATGTGCGTCCGGACATCTACGGCAAGGTCGGCAACTCCGGCGTGTCGATCGCCACGCTCGACGACATGAAGGTGCTGTACGACGGCTTCGACCTGACCAGCCCGAGCACCTCGGTGTCGATGACCATCAACGGCCCGGCCCCGACCATTTTGGCGATGTTCATGAACACCGCCATCGACCAGCAGCTCGACAAGTTCCGCGCCGACAACCAGCGCGAGCCCACCGCCGACGAAGAAGCCAAGATCCGCGCCTGGGTGCTGCAGAACGTGCGCGGCACGGTGCAGGCCGACATTCTCAAGGAAGACCAGGGCCAGAACACCTGCATCTTCTCCACCGAGTTCTCGCTCAAGGTGATGGGCGATATCCAGGAGTACTTTGTCCACCACCAGGTGCGCAACTTCTACTCGGTGTCGATCTCCGGCTACCACATCGCCGAGGCCGGCGCGAACCCGATCTCGCAGCTGGCGTTCACGCTGTCCAACGGCTTCACCTATGTGGAGGCGTACCTGGCGCGCGGCATGCATATCGACGATTTCGCGCCCAACCTGTCGTTCTTCTTCTCCAACGGCATGGACCCGGAGTACAGCGTGCTGGGCCGCGTCGCGCGCCGCATCTGGGCCGTGACCATGCGCGACAAATACGGCGCCAACGAGCGCAGCCAGAAGCTGAAGTACCACATCCAGACTTCGGGCCGCTCGCTGCATGCGCAGGAGATCGACTTCAACGATATCCGCACCACGCTGCAGGCGCTGATCGCGATCTACGACAACTGCAATTCGCTGCATACCAATGCCTACGACGAGGCCATCACCACGCCCACCGGCGAGTCGGTGCGCCGCGCGCTGGCGATCCAGCTGATCATCAACCGCGAGTGGGGCGTGGCCAGGTGCGAGAACCCCAACCAGGGCAGCTTCCTGATCGAGGAGCTGACCGACCTGGTGGAAGAGGCGGTGCTGCAGGAGTTCGAGCGCATTGCCGAGCGCGGCGGCGTGCTCGGTGCGATGGAGACCGGCTACCAGCGCGGCAAGATCCAGGAAGAGTCGCTCTACTATGAGCAGCTCAAGCACGACGGCACGCTGCCCATCATCGGCGTGAACACGTTCCGCAACCCGGACGGCGACCCGACCCCGCAGAAGCTGGAGCTGGCGCGCTCCAGCGAGGCCGAGAAGCAGAGCCAGCTCGACCGCCTGCATGCGTTCCAGCAGGCCCACGCGGCCGAGGCGCCGGCCATGCTGGCGCAGTTGCGCCAGGCGGTGATCGACAACCAGAACGTATTTGCGGTGCTGATGGGCGCGGTGCGGGTTTGCTCGCTGGGGCAGATCACCCATGCGCTGTTCGAAGTGGGCGGGCAGTACCGGCGCAATATGTAGAGCCGGCGGCACCGCGCAGCAAGCAGTGCCCGATTACCGCGCAGGGCGGCCGCAGTGAAGGGTCGCCCTGCGTTACACTCGAAGGCTGTGCCGGCGGCCGCGCCACGGCAAACGTATTCGAGACAACCGCAAGCCAAAGATCATGGACACCCAGTACAACCCGACCAATATCTTCGCGAAGATCCTGCGCGGCGAGCTGCCGTGCATCAAGGTCTACGAGGACGACGATACCATCGCCTTCATGGACATCATGCCGCAGGCCGACGGCCATACGCTGGTGGTGCCCAAGGAAGCCGCGGTCAACCTGTTCGACCTGTCCGAGCAGGGCGCGCAGGCCGCCATTGTCGCCACGCAGCGCGTGGCGCGCGCGGTGCGCGCGGCGTTTGCGCCCGACGGCATCTCCATCGGCCAGTTCAACGGCGCGGCCGCGGGCCAGACCGTGCCGCACGTCCATTTCCATATCGTGCCGCGCTATGCCGACAGCGCGCTGCGCGGCCATGCGCGCGAGATGCAGGACCCGGAACAGCTCAAGGGCCATGCCCAGCGCATCATCGCCGCGCTGCGCGAGCAGGGCGCCTGAGCCGCGCCTGAACCGATCAATCAGCAATCCAACCAAGCAGAGGAAGACAAGATGAGCATCAGGACAGTGGGCATCGTCGGTGCCGGCACCATGGGCAATGGCATCGCCCAGGCCTGCGCAGTGGTAGGTCTCAACGTGGTGATGGTCGACATCAGCGATGCCGCCGTGCAGAAGGGTGTCGCCACCGTGGCAAGCAGCCTGGACCGTCTGATCAAGAAGGAAAAGCTGACCGAGGCCGACAAGGCCAGCGCGCTGGCGCGCATCAAGGGCAGCACCTCGTATGACGATCTCAAGGCCACCGATATCGTGATCGAGGCCGCCACCGAGAACTACGACCTGAAGGTCAAGATCCTCAAGCAGATCGACGGCATCGTCGGCGAGAACGTGATCATCGCGTCCAACACCTCGTCGATCTCGATCACCAAGCTGGCTGCCGTGACCTCGCGCGCCGACCGCTTTATCGGCATGCACTTCTTCAACCCGGTGCCGGTGATGGCGCTGGTGGAACTGATCCGCGGCCTGCAGACCAGCGACACCACCCACGCCGCCGTCGAGGCCCTGTCGAAGCAGCTCGGCAAATACCCGATCACGGTCAAGAACAGCCCGGGCTTCGTCGTCAACCGCATCCTGTGTCCGATGATCAACGAGGCCTTCTGCGTGCTGGGCGAAGGCCTGGCCTCGCCGGAAGAGATCGACGAAGGCATGAAGCTGGGCTGCAACCACCCGATCGGGCCGCTGGCGCTGGCTGACATGATCGGCCTGGACACCATGCTGGCCGTGATGGAAGTGCTGTACACGGAGTTTGCCGATCCGAAGTACCGCCCGGCGATGCTGATGCGCGAGATGGTCGCTGCCGGCTACCTGGGCCGCAAGACTGGCCGCGGCGTGTACGTCTATAGCAAGTAAGCTGCCCGGCACTTGCCGCGTGGTACAGCGGCCGCCTGCGGGCGGCCGCTGCTTTTTCCGGGGCCGGTTCCGGTTGCCGCCAAATCCCGCTTACACGGCGTTATATGCCGAAACACTCCGCCGCATCCGGTAACAGGAATGCGCGGTAGAGTGCACCCATTCCCATTACGACAAAACAAGCTCCATGGCTCACCCGATTCTCTTTGCTGCGTTGCTCGCGGGCGCAATGTCCCTGCTGGCGGCCCGTTCGGCGATGGCCCATGTGGACGTGGGCGTGCAGATCGGCGCGCCGGTCTATGCGGCGCCGGCTCCGGTCTATGTGGCACCCCCGCCGCACGTGGTGTATGCGCCGCGCCATCACGGCTGGCATGGCGACCGTTATTGGGATGGCCGTCGCTGGTATGGCCGCCATGAGTGGCGCGGCCGCCATCACCACTATCGGCATCATCACTATCGCCACCACGGCCATGGGCATCGCGGTCATCACGGTCATCACGGCCATCGCGGTCATCACGGCCACTGACCGCCGCACCGGCTGAGGCGCCGGCCGGCACCACCGCCCGGCCCGGCGTTCAGCGCAGCAGCACCAGCCGCGGCACCGCGTCCGCGCCGCTCCAGACCACCGCGTTCTGTTCGTATTTCTCGCCGAGTGCCCGTGCATCCGCCAGCGACAGCCCCGGCACCAGGAAGCTCGGCTCGGCCGGCCAGCCGTTGCGTGGATGCTCGCCGGCGGCTTCGATTGCGCGCAATCCCATCCTTGCCAAGTCTTGCGCCAGCGCTTGCTGGCGCTTTGCGTTGGTGTCGTCGTCGCAGCGCAGGCTGAACGGGTTGGCGGCGGTAATGAAGGCGCTCGCTGCCACGCCCAGCGCGCGGTGCAGCGCCGCCAGCGGGGCGCTGGGTTGGTCTACCCGCAATACCATCGGCAGGTCGCCCAGCACGCGGTAGTGCGTCTCGCGATAGGCCTGCAGCGTGGCGTCGTCGATGGCGCTGGCCATGTTATTCGCCGTACTGCCGCAACCCCTCCAGGTCCAGCACCTCGATCACGCCGTAGTCCACCCGCACCAGGCCCTGCTGTTCCAGCACCTTGAGCGCCTGGTTGGCGCGCTGGCGCGAGATGCCAGCGAGCAGGCCGATCTCTTCCTGCGAGATCTCCAGCGTCTTGCCGATCCCCGGATACAGGTGCTCATTGAACAGCGACGACACCGCGCGCGCCACGCGCGAATCGATGTCGAGCAGCCGCTCATATTCCACCGCGGCGATGAACTGTCCCAGGCGTTCGTTGAACTGGGTCAGCAGGAAGCGCGTGAACGGCAGGCTGGTATCCAGCAACCACAGAAAAGTGTCGCGCGGCAGGAAGGCGATGGTGGAGCGGCGCAGCGCCATCACGTCGTACTTGCGGATTTCCGACTTGAGCACCGCGCCTTCGCCGAACCAGCCGCCGGTGGGCACGCCGGTGAAGGTGACGGACTTGCCCGAGGGCGACACCGTGGTGATCTTGACGATGCCTTCGAGCACGCCCATCCAGTGCTCGGCCATGTCACCCTTGTGACAGACGTAGTCGCCCTGGGTGTACTCGTGCACGAACATGGCGCGGCGCACGCGCTCGCGCTGCTCGGGACTCAGGTCTGCTGCCCACACGCAGCGGTCGACAAAATCGTTCAGCATGGCCTGAATTTGCTCCGGTAGGGATTAACCCGGAATTGTCACCGGCGTGACAACCCGGGTGGATGGCATGGGCTATCTTACGATCACCACGGAGCCGGGAAGTGCCGCAAAACAAGGCACCACGGGCTTGATGCGCTGCGGCATGACTGCCGCCAGGCAAAACAAGCCAAGTATAACCACCGGACCGACGCTTGACACCGCGCGTGGATCCCCACGCCGGAGGGACAGGAGACAGCGATGCAGGAATCGTCGGCGACGACCTTCCCGCGATGGCTGCTGGCGCACGCCCAGCAGCGGCCGGATCATCCGGCTCACCGCGAGAAGGATCTCGGCATCTGGCAGACATACAGCTGGGCCCAGGCGGCGCAGCAGGTGAGGGCACTGGCTTGCGGGCTGGCCGCACTCGGTTTCAGGCGTGGCATGAATCTGGCGGTGGTGGGCGACAACCGCCCGCGGCTGTACTGGGCCATGACCGCGGCGCAGGCGCTGGGCGGTGTGCCGGTGCCGCTGTACCAGGACGCCATCGCCAACGAGATGGTCTACGTGCTCAACGATGCGGAGATCGAGTTCGCCATCGTCGAGGACCAGGAGCAGGTCGACAAGCTGCTGGAAGTGGAAGCGCAGCTGGCCGAGTCCGGCCGCGCCGTGCGCCACGTCATCTTTGAAGACCCGCGCGGCCTGATGGACTACGACCATCCGTCGCTGATGTCTTATGAACAGCTACAGGAACTGGGCCGCGAGTTCGACCAGGCGCACCCGGGCTTCTATGACGAGGCCATCGCCGCCGGCCAGCCCGACGACACCGCGATCATCCTCTATACCTCCGGCACCACCGGCAAGCCCAAGGGCGTGTGCCATTCGCACTACGGCCTGATCGGCGCGGCGCGCAACGGCTGCGCCTTCGACAAGCTCAGCGCGGACGACGACGTGCTGTCCTACCTGCCGATGGCATGGGTGGGCGACAATCTGTTCTCATACGCGCAGGCGATGGTGGCGGGCTTCACGGTGAACTGCCCGGAATCGCGCGAAACGGTGATGACCGACCTGCGCGAGATCGGCCCCACCTACTACTTTGCGCCGCCGCGCATCTATGAAGGGCTGCTGACGCAGGTGATGATCCGCATGGAGGATGCCGGCTGGATCAAGCGCAAGCTGTTCCACTGGGCCATGGACGTGGCGAAGCGCTGCGGCACCGATATCCTCGACGGCAAGCCGGTATCGCTCGCGGACCGCGCGCGCTACGCCCTTGGCGAAGCGCTGGTCTACGGCCCGTTGCGCAATGTGCTGGGCATGAGCCGCATCCGCGTGGGCTATACCGCGGGCGAGGCGATCGGACCGGACCTGTTCCGCTTCTACCGCTCGATCGGCGTGAACCTGAAGCAGTTCTACGGCCAGACCGAGACCTGCGCCTATGTGTGCCTGCAGCCGGACGGCAAGGTCAAGTTCGATTCAGTCGGCCCGGCGGCGCCCGGCATGGAAATCCGCATCGCCGACAACGGCGAGGTGCTGGTGCGCGGCGTGGGCCTGCTCAAGTCCTACTACAAGCGCGATGACGCCACGCGCGAGGCCATCAACGACGAGGGCTACTTCATGACCGGCGACGCCGGCGTGATCGACGCCGACGGCCACCTGAAGATCATCGACCGCGCCAAGGACGTGGGCAAGCTGGCCGATGGCTCGATGTTCGCGCCAAAGTACATCGAGAACAAGCTCAAGTTCTTCCCGTACATCAAGGAAGCGGTGGCCTTCGGCAATGACCGCGACCAGGTCTGCGCGTTTATCAATATCGACTTCGAGGCCGTGGGCAACTGGGCCGAGCGCCGCCACCTGCCGTACGCCGGCTATGTCGACCTGGCCGCGCAGCCCGAGGTGCTGGAAATGATCGGCGAATGCGTGAACCAGGTGAATGCCGACCTGGCCAACGACCCGATGCTGGCCGGATCGCAGGTGGCACGCTTCCTGGTCCTGCACAAGGAACTGGATCCGGACGACGACGAGCTCACGCGCACGCGCAAGGTGCGCCGCGGCTTTATCGCCGACAAATACGGCGTGCTGGTGGAGGCGCTCTATGCGGGCAAGTCCGAGCAGTTCATCGAGACGCGCGTCAAGTTCGAAGACGGACGCGAGGGCAGCGTGTCGGCCACGCTGAAGCTGGTCAATGCGAAGCGCCTGCCGGTGGCGGCGCGCGCGGCATGAGCGAGGGCAGCAAGATGACGCAAGTAGCCTGGCAAGGCGCGGGGCAGCGCGAATGGGCGGGGACGGCACGCACGGATGCCAGCGGTGCCGGCAGCGGCGGCGCGATCGCACCTACGGGTCCGATGTCTCCTGCGGAACTGACGGATGACAGCGGCGCGCATCCCGGCACGCAGCGCGCGCAGCGCACCGGCGAACAGGCGCGCACCGGCGGCGAGGTGATCCTGGACCTGCAGCATATCTCGCTGTCGTTCGGCGGGGTCAAGGCGCTGACCGATATCTCGTTCGATGTGTGCGAGCACGAGGTGCGCGCCATCATCGGCCCCAACGGCGCCGGCAAGAGTTCGATGCTCAACGTGATCAACGGCGTCTATCACCCGCAGCAGGGACGCATCGTGTTCCGCGGCGAGGAGCGCAAGCAGATGCACCCGACCGCCGCGGCGCGCCAGGGCATTGCGCGTACCTTCCAGAACATCGCGCTGTTCAAGGGCATGACGGTGCTGGACAACATCATGACCGGGCGCAACACGCAGTTCCGCACCGGGCTCTTCGCCCACGCGCTGTGGTGGGGCCCGGCGCGCAACGAAGAGATGCGCCATCGCCAGAAGGTCGAGGAAGTGATCGACTTCCTCGAGATCCAGTCGATCCGCAAGACCCCGGTCGGGCGCCTGCCGTATGGCCTGCAGAAGCGCGTCGAACTGGCGCGCGCACTCGCGGCCGAGCCCTCGATGCTGCTGCTGGACGAGCCCATGGCCGGCATGAACGTGGAAGAGAAGCAGGACATGTGCCGCTTCATCCTGGACGTGAACCGGCAGTTCGGCACCACCATCGTGCTGATCGAGCACGACATGGGTGTGGTGATGGATATCTCCGACCGCGTGGTGGTGCTCGACTACGGCAAGAAGATCGGCGACGGCACGCCGGAAGAGGTCAAGGGCAACCCTGACGTGATCAAGGCGTACCTGGGCACTTCGCACTGAGGCTCTGAACCATGACGTTCTTCTTTGAAATCCTGATCGGCGGCTTGCTCTCTGGCCTGATGTACTCGCTGGTGGCGCTGGGCTTCGTGCTGATCTACAAGGCCTCGGGCGTGTTCAACTTTGCCCAGGGCGCGATGGTGTACTTCGCCGCGCTGGCGGTGGTGGGGCTGATGGACAAGGGCCTGCCGATGTGGGCCGCGGTGATCGGCGCCTTCGTGGTGATGATCCTGGTCGGCATGAGCACCGAGCGCTTCGTGCTGCGCAAGCTGGTCAACCAGCCGCCGATCACGCTGTTCATGGCGACCATCGGGCTGTCGTTCTTCCTCGAGGGCCTGGGGCCGCTGCTGTTCGGCAATGAGGTGCGCCCGATCAACCTGGGCATCGTCGACGAGCCGATCGAGTCGATCATGACCAACTTCAACATCGTGCTGTCCAAGTTCGATATTGCGGCGGCGGCCATTGCCGGCCTGCTGGTCGGATCGCTGGCGCTGTTCTTCCAGTACACCAAGGTCGGACGCGCGCTGCGCGCGGTCGCTGACGACCACCAGGCGGCGCTGTCGCTGGGCATCCCGCTGCAGAACATCTGGGCGATCGTGTGGGGCGTGGCGGGTTTCGTCGCGCTGGTGGCCGGCATGCTGTGGGGCTCGCGCAATGGCGTGCAGTTCGCGCTCACGCTGACCGCGCTCAAGGCGCTGCCGGTGCTGATCCTGGGCGGCTTCACCTCGGTGCCCGGCGCCATCGTCGGCGGGCTGATCATCGGTGCCTCGGAGAAGCTGGCCGAGATCTATATCCCGCCGGTGTTCCAGTCGATGTTCGGGGGCAACTTCGGCGGCATCGAAGGGTGGTTCCCGTATGTGTTTGCCTTGCTGTTTCTGCTGGTGCGGCCCGAAGGGCTGTTCGGCGAGAAACACATCGATCGCGTCTGACCGACTTCGCACAGGAGACTTGCCATGTTTTATCGTGAAGCCGGCCAGTTCAAGACCAGCTACGTCGCCGACAGCCAGATCTTTCCCATCCGCCAGGACCGCATCGGCTTTGCCGTGCTGATGGCGGTGGCCTTCGTGGCGATCCCGTTCGTCGGGTCGGAATATTGGTTCTCGGCCATCCTGATCCCGTTCCTGATTTTCTCGCTGGCGGCACTGGGGCTGAATATCCTGACCGGCTATGCCGGCCAGCTGTCGCTCGGTACCGCGGCCTTCATGGCGGTGGGTGCCTACGCGGCCTACAATTTCCAGCTGCGCGTGGAAGGCATGCCGGTGCTGCTGACATTCGTGATGGCGGGCCTTTCCGCGGCATTGGTGGGGGTGGCCTTCGGCCTGCCGTCGCTGCGCATCAAGGGCTTCTACCTCGCGGTGGCGACGCTGGCGGCGCAGTTCTTCGTGGTGTGGGCGCTGACCAAGTTCCCCTGGTTCTCCAACAACAGCTCGTCGGGCGTGATCACGGCGCAGCGGCTGGACCTGTTCGGCTTCGCCATCGACACCCCGCTGAAGAAGTACCTGTTCGTGCTGGCCATCGTCACGGTGCTGGCGCTGGCGGCCAAGAACCTGGTGCGCTCGGCCACCGGGCGCGCATGGATGTCGGTGCGCGACATGGACGTGGCGGCAGAGGTGATCGGCATCCCACTGATGCGCACCAAGCTGCTGGCGTTCGCGGTCAGCTCGTTCTACTGCGGCGTGGCCGGCGCGCTCTATGCGTTCTGCTACCTGGGCTCGGTCGAGCCGGACGGCTTCTCGCTGGACCTGTCGTTCCGCGTGCTGTTCATGATCATCATCGGCGGCGTGGGCAGCATCCTGGGCTCGTTCCTGGGCGCGGCCTTCATCCTGCTGCTGCCGATCTTCCTGGACAACGTGCTGCCGTCGCTGGCCGCGCTGCTGCACCTGCCATTCACCAATGCCACCGTGTCGCACATCCAGCTGATGGTGTTCGGCGGGCTGATCATCTTCTTCCTGATCGTGGAGCCGCACGGGCTGGCCCGGCTGTGGCAGATCGCCAAGGAGAAGCTGAGGCTGTGGCCGTTCCCTCATTGACGGGAGGGGGCCTGTATTACCGCAGTTCCTGTGTGAAGTTCTGAAGCTTACGCATAACGAAACGCTCCCTTGAGGGCGATGGAGACTGTCATGACCAACCTGATTCGCAATGTGCAACGCGCCGCCCTGGTGGTCAGCGCCGCGGCGGCACTGCTGGCGCCGGCGGCGCCGGCCATGGCGCAGAGCAACGAGCAGTTCGTGGCGCTGCCAAGCTACCGCGTGGGGCCGTATGGCGCCAACGGCCAGTCCTGGTATGGCGGCTTCATCGACTACCTCAACTACGTCAACCTGAAGGAAGGCGGGGTCAACGGCGTCAAGCTGTCGTGGGAAGAGTGCGAGACCGAGTACAACAACGCCAAGGGCGTGGAGTGCTATGAACGCCTGAAGTCCAAGAACGCCACCACCAAGGGCACGGCCTACCACGCCATGTCCACCGGCATCTCGTACGCGCTGGTCGACAAGACCGCTGCCGACAAGGTGCCGCTGGTGATGATGGGCTACGGCCGCACCGACGCGGTGGATGGCTCGGTGTTCCCGTATGCGTTCCCGCTGGTGACTACGTACCAGATGCAGGTCTCGGCCATCGTCAAGTACCTGGCCTCGAAGAACGGCGGCTCGCTGGCCGGCAAGAAGATCGTCTACCTGTATCACGACTCGGCCTATGGCAAGGAGCCGATCGTGGCGCTGCAGGCCGAGGCCAAGCTGGGCAAGTTCAACCTGGTGGAGATCCCGGTGGCGCACCCCGGCAACGAGCAGGGCGCGCAGTGGCTGAAGATTCGCCAGGAGAACCCCGACTACGTGATCTTCTGGGGCTGGGGCGTGATGAACCAGACCGCGCTGAAGGCCGCGCAGAAGGTGGGTTTTGCGCGCGACAAGATAATCGGCTCGTGGTGGGCCGGCTCGGAGGAAGACACGGTGCCGGCGGGTGATGCCTCCAAGGGCTACATGAGCGCCACCTGGAACGTGGCGGGCCGCAACGTGCCGCTGATCGCCGATATCGAGAAGGTGGTCTACGGTGCCGGCAAGGGCAATATGCAGGACAAGAACAAGGTGGGTTCGGTGCTGTACAACCGCGGCGTGTCGGCGGCGGTGGTGACGGTGGAAGCGGTGCGCGTGGCGCAGGCCAAGTTCGGCAAGGGCAAGCCCATGACCGGCGAGCAGATGCGCTGGGCCTTCGAGAACCTGAACCTGACCAACGCGCGCCTGCAGCAACTGGGCGCGACCGGCCTGCTGCCCGAGATCAAGACCAGCTGCGACAACCACGAGGGCTCGGGCAAGGTGAAGATCCAGCAGTGGGACGGCACCAAGTGGGTGGTGGTGTCGGACTGGATCGAGGGCAACAAGGGCCTGATCCACCCGCTGTTCAAGGCCACGGCGGCGCAGTACGCGAAGGAGAAGGGGATTACGCCGGCTTGTTCGAAGTCCTGATAGCAACCTGGCGGGCATGCGGTGCCTGGCGCCGCGTGCTCGCCTGAGCCGAACCGTCTTACCAACACGAGCCGCACCATGAGCCTTCTGTCCGTCAACAATATCGAAGTCATCTACGATCACGTGATCCTGGTGCTCAAGGGCGTCTCGCTCGAAGTGCCGGAAGGCAAGATCGTGGCGCTGCTCGGCGCCAACGGCGCGGGCAAGACCACCACGCTCAAGGCCATCTCCAACCTGCTGCAGGCCGAGCGCGGCGATGTCACCAAGGGCTCGATCGAATATCGCGGCGACCGCGTCGACCAGCTCACGCCCAACGACCTGGTGCGCCGCGGCGTGATCCAGGTGATGGAAGGGCGCCACTGCTTCGCGCACCTGACCATCGAAGAGAACCTGCTCACCGGTGCCTACACGCGCGGCCTGTCGCGCGGCCAGACGCGCGACGAGCTGGAAAAGATCTACGAATACTTCCCGCGGCTGAAGACGCGCCGCAAGTCGCAGGCCGGCTACACCTCCGGCGGCGAGCAGCAGATGTGCGCGATCGGCCGGGCCATGATGGCCAAGCCCGCGATGATCCTGCTGGACGAGCCTTCGATGGGGCTGGCGCCGCAGATCGTCGAGGAGATCTTCGAGATCGTGCGCGGCCTGAATTCGCGCGAGAACGTCAGCTTCCTGCTGGCCGAGCAGAACACCATGGTGGCGCTGCGCTATGCCGACTACGGCTACATCCTGGAAAACGGCCGCGTGGTGATGGACGGCGACGCCGAGTCGCTGCGCACCAACGAGGACGTCAAGGAGTTCTACCTGGGCGTGGCCGCCAACGATGCGGACGACGGTGCCGGGCGCAAGTCGTTCCGCGATGTGAAGAGCTACCGGCGCCGCAAGCGCTGGCTGGCGTAGGCACCCGACCGATTTCATCCGGCATTGCCACCACGCGCCCAGCGGCGCGGCGGCATGCCGCATCCCATTCCCTGACGCATAGCACCATGCCAGAACACTTCGATTCGCTCGAAACCCGCGCGCCGGAAGTCCGCGAGCAGGCGCTCCTTGCCGCCCTGGCACGCCAGGTGGCCCATGCGCGCGACAACGCGCCTTACTTTGCCGAGATGCTGGGCGGCGTCGACCCGCGGCTGCTGAGCTCGCGCGCGGCGCTGGCGGCGCTGCCGGTCACGCGCAAGTCGGACCTGACCGCGCGCCAGCGCGCACTGCCGCCGCTGGGCGGGCTCAACGCCACGCCGCTGGGCAAGCTGCGCCATGTGTTCCAGTCGCCCGGCCCGATCCATGAACCCGACGGCCATGACGCCGACTGGTGGCGCGTGGCCCGCGCCATGCATGCGGCGGGCTTCCGCGCCGGCGAGCTGGTCTACAACACCTTCTCCTACCACTTCACCCCGGCCGGCATGATGATGGAGACCGGCGCGCACCGGCTGGGCTGCTGCGTGTTCCCGGCCGGCGTCGGCCAGACCGATTCGCAGGTGCAGGCGCTGGCCAGCCTGCAGCCCACGGCCTACGCCGGCACGCCGTCGTTCCTGAAGCTGCTGCTGGAGCGCGGCGACGAGCTGGGCACGCCCTGCACCAGCCTGGCCAAGGCGCTGGTCTCGGGCGAGGCGCTGCCGCCGTCGCTGCGTGCCTGGTTCCAGGCGCGCGGCGTGCGCGTGCAGCAGATGTATGGCACCGCGGATGTCGGCCTGATTGCCTATGAGACCGAGGGCGGCGATGGCTGGGTGGTGGACGAGGGCGTGCTGGTAGAGATCGTCGAGCCCGGCGGTTCCCGGCCGATGCCCGAGGGCGAGACCGGCGAGGTGGTGGTGACGGTGCTGGGCAACGGCGACTACCCGCTGATCCGCTTCGGCACCGGCGACCTCTCGGCCATCGTGGCGGAGTCGTCGCAGCGGCCCAGCCCGTGCGGGCGCACCAATATCCGACTCAAGGGCTGGCTGGGCCGTGCCGACCAGGCCACCAAGGTCAAGGGCATGTTCGTGCATCCCGGGCAGGTGGCAGACGTGCTGCGGCGGCATCCGGAGATCCGCGCGGCGCGGCTGGTGGTGACTGGCGACCCAGGCGCGGACGTGATGACGCTGCGCTGCGAGGCTACGCGCGAGGATGGTGACTTGCAGCGTGCGGTGGCGGAATCGCTGCGCGAAGTGATGCGGCTGCGCGGTGAAGTAGCTTTCGTTGCGGCGGGGTCGTTGCCGCAGGATGGGAAGCTGATCGAGGATGCGCGGCGATACGACTGAAGACAAGTCAAAGGCCCCGCATGGGCGGGGCCTTTGATGCAGGGCAGGTCAGGACTTCCCCCCCTCCACCGGCCGCGTCGGCAGCCTGACCATCCACACGCTCACCCCCACCGCACAAGCCAGCAGCGCCGCCGAAGCAATCGGCCGCGCCCGCAGCAGCCACGCGGTCGTCCCCATCGACGCCCACATCATCGACAACGCCAGGCATTTGGCCCGGAAGGGAATGCTGCGATAGCGCTGCCAGTCACTGACCAGCGGCCCGAAGCGGGGATGCCCCAGCAGCCATTCATGGAAGCGTTGTGACCCCCGCGCGAAGCATGCCGCGGCCAGCAGCACGAATGGCGTGGTCGGCAGCACCGGCAGGAAGATGCCGATCACCCCCAGCAGCAGGAAGACCGCGCCCAGCACCACCCACATGGCGCGCAGCGCCTGCTGCCGGCGGCTCAACGTGGCGTCGGAATCGGGCGGGGTGGTGGAGCTTGGACCAGGCAATGGTTGAATGAAGGGCCGCAATAGCGGCCCGGTAAAAACCTCGGTTAGCGCGCGATACCCAGGCGCGCCTTGGCGGCATCGTACTCCGCTTTCATGCGCGCGACGATTTCGCCGGCGGTGGGGATGTCGTGGATCTGGCCCACGCCCTGGCCGGCGCCCCAGACGTCCTTCCATGCCTTGGCCTTGGAGGCGCCGCTGGAGAAGTCCATCTTGCTCTTGTCGGCCACCGGCAGGTTGTCCGGATCCAGCCCCACGTTGCTGATGCTTTCGCGGATGTAGTTGCCGTGCACGCCGGTGAACAGGTTGGTGTAGATGATATCGGCGGCGGCCGAGCTGGTGATCGACTGCTTGTACGATTCCGCCGCGTGGGCCTCCTGCGAGGCGATAAAGCGCGTGCCGACGTAGGCAAAGTCCGCGCCCATGGCCTGCGCGGCCAGCACCGCCTCGCCGGTGGCGATCGAGCCCGACAGCGCGATCGGGCCGTCGAAGATCTTGCGCACCTCGCCCACCAGCGCGAACGGCGACAGCATGCCGGCATGGCCGCCGGCGCCGGCGGCCACCAGGATCAGGCCGTCGACGCCGGCCTCGATCGCCTTCTCGGCATGGCGCATGCTGATCACGTCGTGCAGCACGATGCCGCCATAGCTGTGCACCGCGTCGATCATTTCCTTGACCGGTGCGCGCAGCGAGGTGATGAAGATCGGCACCTTGTGGTCCACGCACACCTTTACGTCGTGTTCGAGCCGCGCGTTCGAGGTATGCACGATCTGGTTGACCGCGACCGGGCCCACCTGCGCGCCCGGGTTGGCGGCCTTGAAGGTGGCCAGCTCGCCTTCGATCTGGGTGAGCCACTCGTCGAGCAGCTCCGCCGGGCGCGCATTGAGCGCCGGGAATGAGCCGACGATGCCGGCCTTGCACTGCGCCAGCACCAGCTCCGGGTAGCTGACGATGAACATGGGCGAGGCGATGACGGGCAGGGCCAGGTTCTGCAGGGCCTGGGGCAGTTGCTTGGCGGCGGGCATGGTGTCTCCTGAACTACTGACGGGCACAGTGCAGGTGCCCTAAATGAACGGTCGTTCGATTATAGGGAGTTTCAGCGCGGTCACGTTAGAAGCCCCAGTCTATGCCGGTCCGGTCACCTCGTCGAACTACCCGGCCGGAAGGGTCAGTTCCGCCAGCGCGCCGCCGCCGGGGCGGTTGGCCAGCGTTACATCGCCATCATGCAACGTTGCCACCTCGCGTGCAAAGCACAGGCCCAGGCCGGTGCTCTTGTCCGCACCGTGCGGGCGTGGCAGCGAGTAGAAGCGCTCGAACACGCGCGGCAGCGCGTAGTCGGGGATGCCCGGGCCCTGGTCGGCGACGGCGATGGCCAGCGCGCCGCCGCGGCGCTCCAGCCGCACCATGACTTCGCTGTCCGGCGGGGCGAAATCGATGGCATTCTCCAGCAGGTTGGCGATGGCCTGGCGCAGCAGGAACGGATCGCCGGCGACCAGGTCCGGGCTGGCGTCGGCGGCCAGCCGCAGCGTGACGCCGCGCTGGCGCGCGCGCGGTTCCAGCTCGCTGCCCAGTTGCGCCAGCAGCGGCGCCAGCCGCACCGGCTCGCGCACTTCCAGGCGCTGGCGCTGCTCGACATCGGCCAGTGCCAGCAGCTTGCGGATCATGGTTTCAAGCCGCCCGGATTGTGCACGGATATTGGCGACGAAGCGCTGGCGGTCCGCCGCCGGCATCTCTTCCTGCAGCAGCTCGGCGGCGCCGCCGATCGCGGCCAGCGGGCTCTTCATCTCATGGGTCAGCGTGTGGATGTAGTGCTCGACATACTGCTTGTCTTCCAGCCGCTCGCGCATGCCCTGCACCGCACGGCCCAGCTCGGCCAGCTCGCTGCCGCCGCGCAGCGGCATCTCCGCGCGCTCGCCGGCCGCCACCGCGCGCGCATACCCGCGCAGCCGGCCAAGTCCATGCGCCAGCCACAGCGTGCAGGCCAGCCCGATCACGCAGGCAGCGCCGATCAGCAGGCCGCCGTAGAGCAGGATCTTGCGCTGGCTGCGCTCGATGAAGGGCGCCATCGCCGCATTGGGCTTGGCCACGGTCAGCACGCCGATGATGCGCTCGCCGTCCGCGTCGCGTATTGGCGCGGCCACGTGCATCACGGTGCTGGCGTCGTCGTCGGGGTCGGTGCGCGTGCTGCGTGCGCCGTACTTGCCGCGCAGCGTCAGGTAGACATCGTTCCAGCGCGAATAGTCGCGGCCCACGTCAGTACCGGTGGAGTCAAAGCGCACGATGCCGTTGGCATCGGTCACGTAGACGCGGTAGCCGATGCTGTCCTTGTGCAGGCCCGACACATCGGCATTCACCGCCACATCGCGCAGCGCCGCCATGTGCCGCGCGAAATCGCCGTCGGCAATGCGTCCGGCCTTCATGTCGTCGGCGGCAAGCGCCGCCAGCACGTGCGCGGTGTCGATCAGCGTGTCTTCCATGGCCTGGCGCACGCCGGGCTTGACCTCCTGCACAAACACGCGCAGCGTCAGCACCGTGGCCAGTCCCACGATCAGGAAGAAGCCGAAGAAGATGCGCAGGCCGATATGCATGGCGTGCGCTCAGGGTTCCAGCGAATAGCCCATGCCGCGATGGGTGCGGATGCGCTCGGCGCCGTCGGCGGAACCCTCCCGCAGCTTGGCGCGCAGGGTCTTGATATGGGTGTCGACGGTGCGGTCGCTGGTGTCGAGTGCATCTTCCCAGACGCACTCCATCAGCTGCGCGCGCGAGTAGATGCGGCCCGGATGTGTCACCAGCCAGGCCAGCAGCAGGTACTCGTAGCGGGTCAGCTCCAGCCAGCGGCCGCGGTAGGCCAGGCGCGCGCCGTCCTTGTCGTGCGTGAAGCCGGCAACTTCGTCGCTCTTCGCCGCGGTAGCACCGCCGCCGCGCGCCCGGCGCAGGATGGCGCGCACGCGCGCGGCCAGCTCGCGCGGCGAGAAGGGCTTGACCACGTAGTCGTCGGCGCCGATTTCCAGCCCGACGATGCGGTCGATCTCTTCATGGCGCGCGGTCAGGAAGACCACCGGCGCATTGCTGAACGTGCGTAGCGTGCGGCAGACCTCGAAACCGCTCAGATCCGGCAGGCCCACGTCCAGGATTACCAGGTCGGCCGCGCCGGCGCGCATGCGCTCGAGCGCGACGCCGCCGAGCGTGCAGTGCTCGGCCAGCATGCCGTCGGTGCGCAAGGCATAGAGGATGGTGTCGGCGATGGCCTGCTCGTCTTCCACCACCAGGATCCGCGGTTGTTC
This sequence comes from Cupriavidus sp. FW305-27, assembly GCF_058787995.1. NCBI lineage: Bacteria > Pseudomonadati > Pseudomonadota > Betaproteobacteria > Burkholderiales > Burkholderiaceae > Cupriavidus > Cupriavidus sp. FW305-27. The sequence goes on along the minus strand of NZ_JBYTAG010000023.1, from coordinate 29,078 downwards.
CATGCCCGGCATTTTAGTCCACTGAATCACTGAAATCGGTCGGCGCCTGCCATGTCATGCGGGCGCATCGCGTCGTTGCAAATGCTCGCAATAGCCGTGCTATTGCGGCGCCCTGCCCTTGCAGGGCGCACATGCGCTTGCAAGCGCATGCCGCTACGCAGGCGGATTGCCATGCAATCCGAAACCCCTGCTTCGCCCTAGCGCTGCATCCCGCATGACATGTCCTTCGCCTCCCATTTCAGTGATTCAGTGGACCAGCCGGTCAGGCGCTGGTGGCTGCGCGCGGCGGCGGCGCGGGATCCTCGCCTCGGCGCTTGTGGAAATAGATCTGCTCCGCCGCCCAGCGCAGCGGCGGCGAGTACAGCATCAGGTCGAAGGGCCAGTCGCACTGGAAGCGGTCGAACATCCAGCGCAGCGCACGTTTGGCGCGAAAGCGCGGCGCGCCGGCGGTGGCGACCGCTTCCGGGGCCGGGCCGCCGCGCAGCAGGTGCGCGGCCACGGCCTGGCCGACCGACTCGCCATGGGCAAAGGCATAGTGGATGCCCCCGGCGGTGACCGGCGACACGATGCCGGCGGCATCTCCCGTCAGGATCACGCCGTCGCGCGCCAGCGGGAAGGCCGGGCCGCCGCATGGGATCAGCCCCGCGCGCGTCGCCGCAGGCTGCGCCAGTTGCGGCAGGCCGGCGCGCTCGCGCACATGCGCCAGCAGACCGTCCAGGTCTGGCGCGCGGCCGTGCCGAGGCAGGTAGCGCAGCGCCAGGCCGGCCTGCACGCCGGTGGGGTTCTGCGCGATCCAGCCGATATAGCCGGGTGCGAAGCGCCGGGTGATGAAGCAGTGCAGCGCGCCCGGCTCGGGCAGCGCCAGTCCCGGGAACTCATACTCCACGCCATACAGGAAGCTGTGCACGCGCCCCAGCCCGGCACACTGGGCCACGCGCGATTTCGCGCCATCCGCGCCGACCAGATAGCGCGTATTGCCCACGCCGGTCACATGCCAACCGCCGTTGCGCGGCACCGCGCCCACGAACGCCTGGCCCAGGCGCAGCTCGACCCGGTGGCGCACCAGCTCGGCGGCCAGCCAGCGCATCAGGCGCGGCGTATCGGTGGTGTGGAAATAATAGCCGGGCGCACTCAGGTCGATGCTGCGCAGCCTGGGCGAGTACAGCCGCACCTGCTCCACGCGGTGCACGCAATCGGCCGGCGCGCGGCCCAGCCAGGTCTGCTCGATGGCTTCCTTGACCAGGATGCCGGTGGTGTGGAGCTTGTCGCCGGGATCGGTCTTGCGTTCCAGCACCAGCACGCGCAGGCCGGCGCGCGCCGCGGCCAGGGCGCAGGCGGCGCCGGCAAAGCTGGCGCCGGCGATGACGATGTCGTAGTCGAAGGAGGGCATGGCGGGTCCCGGAGATGGCAGGGCTCCAGTCTGGCCAGCGGGGGTGAGGGGAATGTGTGGCGAGTGTGAAGTGGCGGGGCGGGGTGCACAACCCAAAAAAACGCCCCGCATACGCGGGGCCGTCAATTACCACGAAGATTGATACACACGGCGGGCACCTGCCAATGCCGCAGCCGCCATCGAAGAATAGGCCGCCAATGTGACGGCGGCATGGCAGCGCAATGAAGGCAGCATGACATCACAGCCCGTAGCGCTTGATTTTGTCATAGAGCGTGGCCTTGCCGACTTGCAGCAAGTCCGCCGCCTGGCTGACAGCGCCGCCGGTGCGTGCCAGTGCATCCGCAATCACCGCGCGCTCGAAGTGCTCCATCCGCTCTCGCAGCGGCGCGGTTTCATCGGGGCCCGCGGCCTGCGCACCTGCCTGCCCGCCCTCCGGCACGCCCAGCACCATCCGATCCGCCGCATTGCGCAGCTCGCGCACATTGCCCGGCCAGGGACGCTGGGCCAGTGCCTGGCGTTGCGCCTCGGACAGGATCGGCGCCGGCCGCTGGTAGCGCACCGCGGACACCAGCGAGAAATGCTCGAACAGCGGCACGATGTCCTCGCGCCGCTCGCGCAGCGGCGGCAGCGCGATGGTGACCACGTTCAGCCGGTAATACAGGTCCTCGCGGAAGCTGCCCTGTACCACCAGCGCATCCATGTCGCCCTTGGCCGCGGCGACGATGCGCACATCGATCTTCACCGAGGCATTCGACCCCAGCCGCTCCAGCGAGCCTTCCTGCAGTACCCGCAGCAGCTTGACCTGCAGCGCCAGCGGCATGCTCTCGATCTCGTCGAGGAAGAGCGTGCCGCCCGAGGCATGCTCGAGCTTGCCGATGCGGCGCTTGCCGGCCCCGGTGAAGGCGCCGGCCTCGTGGCCGAACATCTCGCTCTCGAAGATGGCCTCGGGCACCGCGCCGCAGTTCAGCGCGATAAACGGGCCTTCGGCGCGGCCGGACAGCGCGTGCAGGCTGCGCGCCACCAGTTCCTTGCCGGTGCCGGTCTCGCCGTTGATCATCACCGGCACGTCGGTGGGCGCGACATTGGCCACCAGCGCGCGCACCTGCCCGATCGCGGGCGAGCGGCCGATGATGCGCGTGCCCGCCGCGGGGCCGGCCAGTTCGCGGCGCAGCGCCTGGTTTTCCAGTTCCAGCGCGCGGCGTTCCAGCGCGCGGCGCACAGTGTCGGTGAGGCGGTCGGCGCCGAAGGGCTTTTCGATAAAGTCGTAGGCGCCTTCGCGCATGGCTTGCACGGCCATGGTGATGTCGCCGTGGCCGGTCACCAGGATCACCGGCACGCCCGGCGCGGCGTTGCGGCAGTGCTGCAGCAGGTCCAGCCCGCTGGCGCCGGGCAGGCGCACGTCGGTCACCACCACGCCGGCAAAGGCGCCGTGCAGGTGCGGGATCGCGGCCTCGGCGGAGGGCAGCGCCAGCACCGCGAAGCCGGCCAGCTCCAGGCTTTGCGCGGTGGCCTGGCGCACCAGCGGCTCGTCTTCGACAAACAGGACACGCAGACCGTCTTGCATGGCAATACTCATTGAGAGGCGGAAACCGATGGCGCCGGATCGATGGCGGGGGCGCGCGCCAGCACCAGCGTGAACTGCGCGCCGCCGCCGGGCACGTTGGCCACGCTCAGCTGGCCGTTGAACTCGCGCACGATCGACGACGAGATCGCCAGCCCCAGCCCCAGACCCTGCCCGGTTTCCTTGGTGGTGAAGAAGGGTTCGAACAGGCGCGGCAGCGCTTGCGGCGCGATGCCGGTGCCGTTGTCGCACACGACGATGGTGACGGCGTGGTCTTCTGCCTGCACCTCGAGATCGATCTGTCCCTGCGCCGGTGCGGCCGCCGCAATCGCATCCAGCGCGTTGCCGAGCAGGTTCAGCAGCACTTGCTCCAGCTTCAGCTCATCGGCGCGCACGGCCAGCCCGGGCAGGGCGTCCAGGCCGGTGACGTTGACGGTGACCGCGCCAAGGCGCGGTGCCAGCAGCGCCAGCACATGATCGACCGCGGCGCGCAGCGCGACCGGCCGGTGCACCGGGCGCGCCTTGCCGGCGAACAGCTTGAGCTGCCCGGTGATCTTGCCCATGCGCTCGGTCAGGTCGGCAATGGCGGTCAGGTTGCCTTCGGCCGCGGCCAGCTGGCCGCGCTCCAGCAGCACGCGGGTGTTGTCCGAGAACGTGCGCAGCGCCGCCAGCGGCTGGTTCAGCTCATGCGTGATGCCGGCCGCCATCTGCCCCAGCGCGGCCAGCTTGCTGGCCTGCACCAGTTCGTCCTGGGCCGCGCGCAGCTCGCTTTCAGCACGGGTACGCTCGGCCACTTCATCTTCCAGCTTTTCATTGATCGCCATCAGGTCGGCGGTGCGGGCCTCGACGCGGCGCTCCAGCTGGTCGTAGGCGGCCTCAAGCAGGCGGCGGCTGTACTGCATGTCGCGCGCGCGCTGGCGGCGCTGGCGCCAGTTGACCAGCAGCAGGCAGATGCAGGCATAGGCCAGCGCCGCCGCCACGGTGGCGTTGCGCGCATTGGCCAGCACCGGCTCCAGCGGCGCCATCACCTGCATGGTCCAGCCAGCCGCGCCGACCGTGCGGTCCAGTTCCAGGTAGCGGGGGGGCCGGTGCGTTCGGCGCCGTCCGGGGCAGAGGTGGTCTTGCTGGCGGGCGATTCGTCGCGCACGCGCACCAGCCGCGCGCCGTCGGCCAGCGTGGTGTCCGCCAGCCAGCGCGTGACCGGCGAGGTCAGCGGCTCCAGCGGCAGCGGCGTCACCGCGCGGCCGTGGTACTGGCGTGTCTTTTCCATCTCGGCCTGCAGCGGCGGCGGCAGCGGGCGCAGGGTGCGGTACTGCCAGGCCGATACTGACGACAGGAAGATCACGCCATGGTCGTCACTGACCATCAGCGGCTCGGCGCCGCTGCCGGCGCGCTGGAACCACTCCAGGTTGAGCTTGACCACGGTCACGCCGATGACCTTGCCGCCGGACTCGACCGGCTGCGCGAGGTAGTAGCCGGGCTCGTCGCTGGTGATGCCGATGGCATAGAAGCGCCCCATCTTGCCGCCCGCGGCGGTCTGGAAGTAGGGGCGGAAGCGGTAGTCTGTGCCGACAAAGCTGCCGGGCTGGCCGTGGTTGCTGGCCGCCAGCGCAATGCCGTTGGCGGCGATCACATAAGTGGCCGAGGCATGCGCGCGGCGGTTGACCTCCGCCAGGTACTGGTTGGCGGCGGCCACGCGTTGCGGGTCGTCGGGGGAGTCCAGCAGCCCGCGCACGAAGGGGTGCAGCGAGACCAGCGCGGGCAGGAATTCGTAGCGGTCGAGGGTGCTTTCCAGCGTGGCGGCGTAGCGGTCGGCGCGCGTGGCCGTGCTTTGCTGGAGGCTGGCCAGGCCGCGCTGGACCGAGACCAGCCAGGTCAGCGCGCACAGCAGCAGGAGACCCGCGGCCAGCGCCACGGCAAAGCCCCACCACCGCCCGCTGCCGACGTCCGGCGCGTGGGCCGGACGGGTGGCGGCGGGGTCATGCACGGCGAGAAAATCGTCTGAGTGGGTCATCGGCGCGCGCGGGGGCTGTCGCGCCGATGATACCTGCTGGCGGGCGGCCGGGGCAGCCGTCCGCGCAGCGGTGGTGGCGCCCTCAGCGGACGCCCTGGCCCACGTCGGCAAGATCCGCCACATCGCCGCTGCCGCCGTTCAGCACGCTGGCCAGGCGCTCGCGGTCAAGCTCGCGCTCCCATGCCGAGACCACCACCGTGGCCACGCCGTTGCCGATGATGTTGGTCAGCGCGCGGCACTCGCTCATGAAGCGGTCGATGCCGAGGATCAGCACCATGCCCGCCACGGGGATGGTCGGCACCACCGCCAGCGTCGCGGCCAGTGTGATGAAGCCCGAGCCGGTCACGCCGCTGGCGCCCTTGGAGGTGATCATCGCCACCGCCAGGATGGTCAGCTGCTGCATCAGCGTCAGCTCGATGCCGGTGGCCTGCGCGATGAAGATCACCGCCATCGTCATGTAGATGTTGGTGCCGTCCAGGTTGAACGAATAGCCGGTGGGTACCACCAGGCCCACCACCGAGCGCGAGCAGCCGAGCTTTTCCAGCTTCTCCATCATGTGCGGCAGCGCCGCTTCCGACGAGCTGGTGCCCAGCACGATCAGCAGCTCTTCCTTGATGTACGAGATGAAGCGCACGATGCTGAAGCCGGTCATGCGTGCGATCGTGCCCAGCACCACCAGCACGAAGATGATGGCCGTGAAGTAGAAGGTGCCGATCAGCTTGAGCAGCGGCACCAGCGAGCCCAGGCCGTACTTGCCGATGGTGAACGCCATCGCGCCGAAGGCGCCGATCGGGGCCACCTTGGTGATCACGTGGACGATATGGAAGAACACCTTGGAGACCTGCTCGATCAGCTGCACCACGATGCGCGCGCGTTCGCCGAGCACGGCCAGCGCGGCGCCGAAGAACAGCGACACCAGCAGGATCTGCAGGATGTCGCCGTTGGCAAAGGCGCTGAAGACCGTGTCCGGGATGATGTGCATCAGGAACTCGACCGTGCTCTGGCCGTGCGCCTTGGACACGTACTGGGCAATCGCCTTGGTGTCCAGCGTGGCCGGGTCGATGTTGAAGCCCACGCCCGGCTTGAGCAGGTGCGCGGCGCCCAGCCCGATCAGCAATGCGAAGGTCGACACCACCTCGAAGTACAGCAGCGCCTTGCCGCCGACGCGGCCGACCTTCTTCATGTCGCTCATGCCGGCGATGCCGGTCACCACGGTGCAGAAGATGATCGGGCCGATGATCATCTTGATCAGCTTGATAAAGCCATCGCCGAGCGGCTTCATGGCCACGCCGGTGTCGGGCCAGTAGTGGCCGAGCAGGATGCCGACGCAGATGGCGAACAGGACCTGCACGTACAGGATCTTGTAGAAGGGTTTTCTCATGATGTCGTCCTCGGTGTTGACCGTACCCGGGCGCTATCGCTCGGGCCGCGCGCCGTCACGGTTGCGGCGCGTTCAGGGACGGGAATTCGCAACCGCCGTGCCAGTCAAACCGGCATTGCTAACTGGTTGATTCACAAGGAAACACCGGCCCGGCAGGGGCGCGCGGCCTCCGGGATTCCGGAAATCCGGACGGCGCGACTCCGGGGTTTCGGAATGCCGGATGCATCTCAGGTGCGCGAAGCGCCACCCGATGGGGGCCGGCGGCAACTTAGACCGCCGTGCCAGGGCGCCGCCATCGCGGCCATGCCGCCGCGACACCGTATAATTCCGAGCTTCCGTTCAATGCCGTCCGGGCCGTGCCGCCGTCCGGGGCCGCCTTCTCACACCGTACGCATGAGCAGCTACTACCAGCACCACGTCTTCTTCTGCCTGAACCAGCGCGAGGCCGGCGAGAACTGCTGCGCCAACCACAACGCCCAGGCGATGCAGGAATACGCCAAGAAGCGTTGCAAGGAACTGGGCATCGCCGGCGGCGAAGGCCGCGTGCGCATCAACAAGGCAGGCTGCCTGAACCGTTGTGAACTCGGCCCGGTGCTGGTGGTCTACCCCGAGGCCATCTGGTACACCTTTGTCGACGAGCACGACATCGATGAAATCATCGACAGCCACCTGATGAAGGGCAAGCCTGTCGAACGGCTGATGGTGGACCGCTGAACCAACCGAAGCCGGCGCATGCCGGCTTGTTGCTTCCCTGTTTTGCCGCTTTGCCGTATTGCTCCGCCGCCCGCCAGCCGGACGGTTTTTTCATTTTTGCCCGGGCTTCCCGCCGGGCGCTGGCTTCACCGCCATCCTGACCGCCATCATGAACGCGCATACCCAGGTACTTTCCATCGCCGGTCCCGCCGGTGCGATCGATCTCTCGGTAGACCTGCCGCAAGGTGAGCCGCGCGGCCTGGCGCTGGTAGCGCATCCGCATCCGCTGTTCGGCGGCACCAAGGACAACAAGGTCGCGCAGACGCTGGCGCGCAGCTTTGTGCAACTGGGCTATGCCACGGTGCGCCCCAACTTCCGCGGCGTCGGCGGCAGCGCCGGCGAGCATGACAACGGCATCGCCGAGCAGGACGACCTGCTGGCCGTGGTGGCCTGGATGCGCCAGCAGACCGCGTGGTCGGCACAGGCCGCAACGCTGCCGCTGGCCATGGGCGGGTTCTCGTTCGGCAGCTTCGTCACCACCCACGTGGCGCGCCGCCTGGCCGAGGCCGGCACGCCCGCGCAGCGCCTGGTGCTGGTGGGCACCGCCGCCAGCCGCTGGCAGGTAGCCGAGGTGCCGGCCGACACCATCGTGATCCATGGCGAACAGGACGACACCGTGCCGCTGGCCAGCGTGTTCGACTGGGCCCGCCCGCAGGAGCTGCCGGTGATCGTGATCCCCGGCGCCGACCATTTCTTTCACCGCAAGCTGCACCTGATCAAGCAGCTCGTCGTCAATGCGTGGGACCGGTGAGGCCGGCACGCCGCCACCCGGACCATCCCCGCGCCACCTTCTTACTGTCGGAAAACAGAAACATGCTGAATCGAGCCACGACACGCCTTTCGTCCGCTTTTGCTCCCGCCGCCATCGCCGCCGCCATCGTGCTGGCCGCCGCGCCTGCCGCCGTCCTGGCGCAGGGCGTGCCGATGCCGCAAGTCGCAGCCAAGTCGTGGATGCTGTATGACGTGACCAGCGGCCAGGCCCTGGCGTCGCAGAATGCCGATGCGCGCATCGAGCCGGCCTCGCTGACCAAGCTGATGACCGCCTACCTGGCGTTCGAGGCACTCAAGGAAAAGCGCCTGACGCTGGACCAGGCGGTGGTGCCGACCAGCGTGGTGCTCAAGGTCAAAAGCGACGAGTCGCGCATGTTCATCGAGCCCAACAAGCCGGTCACCGTGCAGGACCTGCTGCTGGGCCTGATCGTGCAGTCGGGCAACGACGCCGCGCTGGCGCTGGCCGAAGCCGTGGGCGGCTCGGAAGAGGGCTTCGTCGCGATGATGAACCGCGAGGCCCAGCGCATGGGCATGAAGAACACCCACTTCACCAACACCGACGGCATTCCCGACCCGAACCACTACACCACCGCGGTCGACCTGGCCACGCTGACCACGCGCCTGATCAAGGACTTTCCCGAGTACTACGCCATGTACTCGCAGAAGGAGTTCACCTATAACAAGATCAGGCAGCCCAACCGCAACCGCCTGCTGTACATCGACCCGACCGTGGACGGCGTCAAGACCGGCCACACCAAGTCCGCCGGCTACTGCCTGATCTCGTCGGCCAAGCGGCCGCTGGCCAACGTGCCGGACGGCTCGCGCCGCCTGATCTCGATCGTGATCGGCACCACCACCGAACAGGTGCGCACCCAGGAAAGCCTGAAGATCCTCAACTACGGCTTCCAGTTCTTCGACACGCTGCGCCTGTACGACAAGGGCCAGGTGCTGGCCACGCCGGACATCTACAAGGGCAAGAGCGGCACGGTCAAGATCGGCGTGCAGAACGAGACCTTCGTCACCGTGCCCAAGGGCACCGGCGGACGCCTCAAGCCGGTGCTGGAGCGCCAGGAACTGCTGATCGCGCCGATCTCGGCAGGCCAGCAGGTGGGCATGGTCAAGCTGATGGACGGCACCAACAAGGTGGCGGAGTTCCCGGTGGTGGCGCTGGAAGAAGTGCCCGAGGCCGGCTTCTTCGGCCGCCTGTGGGACACCATCCGCCTGTGGTTCAAGCGCAAGTGACCTGAATGCGCGTAAGCCGGCGCGCCATGCGGCGCGCCGGTTTCGTGCCGGAGAATCCGACATGACAACCGACAAGCAAGGCAGCAACAAGCCGGGCGACATCCCGCCGGAGCAGTCGCTGATCGAATACCCCAGCCACTTTCCCATCAAGGTGATGGGCGCGATGCAGGACGGCTTTGCCGAGGCCATCGTCACGCTGGTGCAGGAGTTCGATCCCGACTTCCACGCCGGCAAGATGGAAATGCGCCCCTCCAGCGGCGGCAACTACCTGGGCCTGACCGTGACGGTGTGGGTCACCAGCCGCGAGCAGCTCGACGACTTGTATCGGGCGCTGACTTCGCATCCGATGGTGAAGGTCGTCCTCTAACCTGTCCTTCCCGCATTGTTTTCTCCCCTCTCCCGCGCGCGGGAGAGGGGAGTCGCCTTGATGCGTTCGCGCCAGTTTCAATTGCTGGTGGTCTGCAGTTTCCCCATACCAACATGAACACCATCACCCTGAAACCCGGCAAGGAAAAATCCCTGCTGCGCCGCCACCCGTGGATCTACGCCACCGGCATTGCCACGACCGAAGGGCGCTGCGAGCCGGGCGCGACCGTGATCGTGCGCGCCGCCGACGGCCGCTTCCTGGCCAAGGCCGCCTACAGCCCCGAGTCGCAGATCCGCGCGCGCGCGTGGACCTTCGATGAAAACGAGCCGGTCGACCACGCCCTGTTCAAGCGCCGCGTGGCCGCGGCCGTTGCCTACCGGCGCCAATGGGTGAAGGACAGCGACGCAGTGCGGCTGGTCTTCGGCGAATCCGACCGGCTGCCCGGCCTGATCGTCGACTACTACGGCAACGGTGATAAGGGCCAGCTGGTGTGCCAGTTCAATTCGGCCGGCGTGGAACACTGGAAGACCGCGATCGTGCAGGCACTGGTCAAGGAAACCGGCTGCCCCAACGTCTATGAGCGTTCCGACGCCGCCGTGCGCCAGCGCGAAGGCCTGGAGCTGGTGACCGGGGTGCTGGCCGGCGCCGAGCCGGATCCGGCGCTGTCGGTCACCGAGCACGGCGTGCGCTACTACGTCGACGTGCGCAACGGCCACAAGACCGGCTTCTATGTCGACCAGCGCGACAACCGCAAGCTGGTGGGCGACCTGGCCGCCGGGCGCGAGGTGCTGAACTGCTTCTGCTATACCGGCGGCTTCTCGCTGGCGGCGCTGCGCGGCGGCGCCACCTCGGTGACCTCGATCGATTCGTCGGGCGAGGCGCTGAAGATCGCCGCTGGCAATGTCACGCTCAACGGCTTCGAACCCGAGCGTGCCACCTGGCTCGATGCCGACGTGTTCAAGACCCTGCGTGAATTCCGCGCCGAGGGCCGCCAGTTCGACCTGATCGTGCTGGACCCGCCCAAGTTCGCCCCGTCGGCGCAGCATATCGACCGCGCCGCGCGCGCCTACAAGGAAATCAACCTGGTCGGCATGCAGCTGCTGCGCCCGGGCGGGCTGCTGTTTACCTACTCGTGCTCGGGCGCGATCAGCATGGAGCTGTTCCAGAAGATCGTGGCGGGCGCGGTGACCGATGCGCGCGCCGATGCACGCATCCTGCGGCGGCTGTCGGCCGGCACGGATCACCCGATGCTGGCGGCATTCCCGGAAGGCGAGTACCTCAAGGGTTTGCTGCTGGAGAAGGTAGCGTAAGACGGATGTGTGGCGCTGGTCAGCGCCACATATTCCGCATCCGGCTGGCCAGGTCCACCGGCGCCAGCGCGGGTCTGGCCGGCCCTTCGCCCGGCATCGGCGGGGGTGGCCACGAGCGGCTGTAGAAGTTGGGCATCACGCGGTTGGGCAGGAAGCGCGTGCGCGACGCATACACATGCCGGTCGCCGAAGCCCACCTGCTGGTGCACGTAGAAGCGCTGCGGCACCACGATGTCCAGGTGGTCCCTGGCCCGCGTCATTGCCACATAGAGCAGCCGCCGTTCTTCCTCGATCTCTTCGGTGGTGCCGGTCGCCAGGTCGCTCGGCATGCAGCCGTCAACCGCATTGAGCACGTACACCGCCTTCCATTCCTGGCCCTTGGCCGAGTGGATGGTCGACAGGATCAGGTAGTCCTCGTCGCGCGAGGGCACGCCGGATTCGTCGCTGGAGGCGCTGGGCGGGTCCAGCGTCAGTTCGGTCAGGAAGCGCTCGCGCGCGCCGTAGGTGGCGGCGATGCGCTCCAGCTGCTGCAGGTCGGCCTGGCGCGCGGCGGCATCGTCGTGCAGGCGCTCCAGGTGCGGCGCGTACCAGGCCAGCACTTGCTCGAACTCCGACGGCCACGGCGAGGTGGGCGCCATCAGCGCGCGCGCCAGCGCCAGCAGGTCGGCCCAGGCGGGCGCTGCGGCCGGCGGCGGCTCGAATTGCTCCAGCGAGAACAAGGGCTCGGTGGCCAGCGCCAGCGCATCGAGCACGCGCGCCGCGGTCTTGGGGCCGATGCCGGGCAGCAGCTGCAGCGTGCGGAAGCCCGCCATGCGGTCGCGCGGGTTCTCCAGCCAGCGCACCACCGCCAGCGCGTCCTTGACGTGGGTCGATTCCAGGAATTTCAGCCCGCCGAACTTCACGAACGGGATATTGCGCCGGGCCAGCTCGATCTCTACCTGCGCGCTGTGGTCGGCGGCGCGGAACAGCACCGCCTGTGCCATCAGCGTCAGGCCGGCCTCGCGCCGCGCCAGCACCTGCTCGACCACGTAGCGGGCCTGGTCGGCCTCATCGTTGACCACGATCACGCCGGGCTTTTCGGCCGAGGCGCGCTCGGACCACAGGTCCTTGGTATAGCGCTCGGCCGCCAGCCCGATCACGGCGTTGGCGGCCTGCAGGATCGGCTGCGTCGAGCGGTAGTTCTGCGACAGCGTGACCTGCTGCGCGGCCGGCGTGAACTGCGCCGGGAAGTCCAGGATATTGCGCACGGTGGCGCCGCGGAAGGCGTAGATCGACTGCGCGTCGTCTCCCACCACGGTCAGGCCGCGGCCGTCCGGCCGCATGGCCAGCAGGATCGACGCCTGCAGCGCATTGGTGTCCTGGTATTCGTCGACCAGCACGTGGTCGAAGCGCGCGCCCATGTCCTGCGCGATGGTGGGCTCGGCCATGGCCTGCGCCCAGTACAGCAGCAGGTCGTCATAGTCCAGCACATGCTGCTTCTGCTTGGCCTCGACATAGCCGGCGAACAGGGTGCGCAGCGCATCCGCCCACATCGCGTAGCGCGGGAACTGCTGCTTGAGCACGTCTTCCAGCGGCGCCTGGGTGTTGACCACGCGCGAGTAGATCGCCAGGCAGGTTTCCTTCTTCGGGAAGCGGCTGGCGGTCTCCGACAGGCCCAGGTCGTGGCGCACCACGTGCATCAGGTCGGCGGCATCGCCGCGGTCGCTGATGGTGAAGGCGGGCGACAGGCCCAGGGTCTCGGCGTATTCGCGCAGCAGGCGCGCGCCGATGGCGTGGAAGGTGCCGGACCACTGCAGCGCCGCGCGCCCCGCGCCGGTCTGGGTGCCGAGCGCCTGGTCGACGATGCGCTCGACGCGCCGTCCCATCTCCGCCGCGGCGCGGCGCGAGAACGTCAGCAGCAGGATGCGTCGCGGATCGGCGCCGGCCAGCACCAGGTGCGCGACCCGGTGCGCCAGCGTATTGGTCTTGCCCGAGCCGGCGCCGGCGATGATCAGCAGCGGCGCGTCGCTGCCGTGTTCCACCGCGGCGCGCTGCTCCGGGTTGAGCCGGGACAGGTAGGCGGGGACATCATCGGCTCCAGGGGCAGCGAGGTCGGCGGCGGGGGCTAGTTCCAAAGTCACAGGGAGGGCTCGGGGAAGGCTCGGAAATCTCAAAAAAGGCTGGCGCCAACTGTATATCCATACAGGGTTTCAGCGCAACCCGCCGGCGAGCGATCGGGACATGAAAACAAAAAAAGGTGCTCGATGAGCACCTTTTCCCGGTGGTTGGCAGCGACAGCGTTACGCGGACTTTGCCAGCGCGCCGTCCAGCAGCTTGTGCAGCGCATCCCACTCGGGCTCGCCCACATAGCGCTTCAGGATGCGACCGTCCTTGTCGACCACGAAGGTGGTCGGCGTCAGCTGCACATTGCCGAAGGCCCTGGCCGCGGCGCCGTCGGAATCCATCGCCACCTTGAACGGCAGGCCGCGCGTCCTGGCGTAGTTCATCACATACATGGGCGGATCGTAGTTCATCGCCACGGCGACGAATTCCAGCCCCTTGCCCTTGAACTGCTCATAGGTGCGGACCATGTCAGGCATTTCCTTGACGCAGGTGGCGCAGCTGGTGGCCCAGAAGTTGATCATATAGACCTTGCCCTTGAGGTCGGCGGTGCTGACCTTCTCGCCCGACAGCAGCGTGAAGGTGGCCGCCGGGGCCGTATTGGCCGGCGCCAGCGCGCGGTAGCCGAACCAGCCCAGCAGCGCGAGCACGACCACGGCCGCGACGATGGGCCAGGGCTTGCGGGAGGATTTGGTGGCAGGGGCAGCAGTGGTCATGGAATCCGGGTCAGGCAGGTTCGGTCAGCAATGGGACATTCTAATGCCGCAGGCGTTCGCGCGCTGCGCGGGGCCGGGCTGCGGCAATCCGCCGCAAGCGTCCCGATCGATTCAGCGCCGGACGGCGGCGCGTGCCTGGTCCAGCGCCTGTTCCAGGTAGGCGCCGTAGAAATCCGGCTGCATGCCGCGCAGCGGGCCGGCGGCGGCGCGGCCCTGGCGGTCCAGGAACAGCACCGTGGGCGCCACCCGCACCTGGTGCGCCCGGGCCCACGCGCGCGCGGTGGTCAGGCTGCCGTCGGCATCGCGCAGCGGGGTGTCGGCGGTCATGTCGAGCTCGCGCACGGCAATCTCGCCGGCGGCGGCCTGCGGGCCCAGGTAGTTGCGGCGCACCGCGTCGCAATAGCTGCAGCCCGGCATCGACACCAGCACCACCAGCGGCTCGCCGCGGCGCGCGGCCTCGGTGCCGTGGGCGGCCAGGTCGGTGGCCGGCGGCAGGTGGGCGGGGCTGGCGGCGGCTGCGGGCATGCCGGCCGCGGCTGCCAGCAACGCACCCGCGGCCACCCAGCGCAGGCTGGCTATGGCGAAGGCGTGGCGGGCAATGAGGGCGGCAGGCATGGCTGGAACGTGGGGGCAGGGCGGTAGCGGGAGCGGGAGCGGCGCAGCAAGCACTGGAGCGCCGCTTTCGGGATAATACCGGTTTCCGCCCGCAGGCGATGGCGTCCGCCAGCGCCGCCCGCAGCCTGTGCGCGCCGTCCCCCATGGATTCCCGATGCGTCTTGTGCCGCCCCCGCCGAGCTTTCCTGCCGCTGTCCGCCGCCCGCTGCTGTGCTGTGCCGCCGTGCTGGCATTCGCCCTGTGCGCCTGTTCACCGCGCTATGACTGGCGCACCATCCAGTCCGGCGAGGGCGCCTACGCCGCGCTCTATCCGGGCAAGCCCACCAGCGCCGCGCGCGACGTGACCATTGCCGGGCGCAAGCTGCCGATGACGATGGAAGCTGCGCGCGTCGACGACACGTTGTTCGCCGTGGGCGTGGTGACGCTGCCCGCCGATGACGAAGCGCTGCGGCGCGAGGCGCTGGCGGCGATGCAGGCCGGCCTGCTGGCCAACCTCGGCACGCCGTCGGGCGAGCCGCGCGCGCGGCCCGTCACCGTGATGAGCGCCGACCGTCCGGGCCGCCCGCTTGCCGGCGTGGAAGTGCAGGCCAGCGGGGTGTCGCCGCAGGACCAGTCGCCGCGCCGGCTGACGGCGCGCCTGGTGGCGGTGGGTACGCGCGCGTACCAGGCGGTGGTGCTGGAATCGGGCGATGCCGCGCGCGACGCGCGCCAGGCCGAGCAGGTGGAGCAGTTCCTGGGCGGCTTCCACCCGTTCTGACGCGCCGCGTCGCAGGAAAGATTGTTGGTGCCGTGGCTGCGGGAGCGTGGCCCCGGCATGGTTGTCGTCAAAGGAGAGTGGGATGCGTTGGGAAGTATGGTTGGCTTTTTTCGCCGCGTGCTGGGTGATCGCCGTGTCGCCGGGGTCGGGCGCGGTGCTGTCGATGAGCCATGGGCTCTCGTACGGGCTGCGCAGGACCACCACCACCATCTTTGGCCTGCAGGCCGGGCTGGTGATCGTGCTGCTGGTGGCGGGCGGCGGCCTGGGCGCGCTGCTGCTGGCCTCGGAGCAGGCCTTCATGGTGGTCAAGACGATAGGCGCGCTGTACCTGATCTACCTCGGCGTGCAGCAATGGCGCGCGCAGGTGGAGAGCGGGGCGGACCAGGGTGGCAGCACCGCCCCCGTGCGCGTAGTGGTGATGAGCCGGCGCCGGCGCTTTGCCACCGGCCTGCTGACCAATGTGACCAACCCCAAGGGCATCATCTTCATGGTCGCGGTGCTGCCGCAGTTCATCGATCCCAACCGGCCGCTTGCGCTGCAGCTGGCGATCCTGGCGGCCACCATGTGCTGCGTGGACCTGGTGGTGATGCATGGCTATGCGCTGCTGGCGTCGCGCATGCAGGGGCTGTTCCGTAATGCGCGCGCGGTGCGCTGGCAGAACCGCTTCTTTGGCAGCGTGCTGATGGCGGTGGGCGCGGCGCTGTTCTTCGTGCGCCGGCAACACGCCTGAGCGGCGTCTGCATCAATACTGGCGCGCACCGGCCGGGTTTGCTTCAATGAGGAGGAAACCCGGCCACGGAGACCCCGCATGCCCGCCTTGCCGAACCCCCACGCCGGTGCGCGCCTGCAGCCGCGCCATACCGTGCCCCCGGTCGAAGAGCCCGGGCCGCCGGGCATCCCCCCGGACTTGCCGTTGCCGCCAGAGGAAGATCCGACCCCGCCCCCGGTCGAGCCGCCGGTTGCCGGGCGTGCCGGGCACTACTGCTTCAGCTCGTAGAAATCGTTCAGGCAGTAGCCGTCGGTCAGTTCGACCGGCTGGTCGCCATGGGTGTAGCCGGTGCGCAGGATATGCAGCAGCGGCTCGCCGGGCGCGATCTGCAGGCGCGCGGCCAGTGCTTCGCCGGCGACGATCGCGCGCAGCCTTTCGGTGACGCGCAGCACCGGCTTGCCGATCCGCTCCAGGTAGGCGTACAGCGATTCGCCGATGGCGCTGGCGTCGGGCAGCACGGCCAGTGCCAGCGTGGTGACATCCATCCAGAAGACCTGCCCGTCGGCCTTGCGCAGGCGGGTCAGGCTGACAATCTCTTCCCCTTCCTGCAGCGCCAGCGCCGCAGCCTCCTGGGGCGTGGCGCGGCGGCGTTCGAACGCCACCAGTTCGCTGGCCGGCGTCATGCCGCGCCGGCGCGCCAGCTCGCTGAAGTTGTCCAGCCGCGCCGCCTTCTGCTCAGGGCGCGGCGCGACAAAGGTGCCCGCGCCGCGGCTGCGCGTGATCGCGCCTTCCTCTGCCAGCACCTGCAGCGCGCGCCGCGCCGTGACGCGTGAAATCTCCAGTGAATCCACCAGCGTGCGCTCGGACGGCAGCGCGTCGCCCACCCGCCATTGGCCGGCCTGGATGGCCGCGGCCAGCCTGCGCGCCACTTGCAGGTAGATCGGCGTCGCCTCCGCTTCGTCCGGCTTGAGAGCCTGCAGCCGTTGATCCATTGCGAATCCTCGTAGGTACCAGAGTGTGGAGGTGATGATACCACTTTAGGACATTTGACGTCCATGGGGCGGCATTGCGTCATCTGGGCGATAACATCGCCATCGCTTCGCTTTACGTCAATTGGTATTGAAATGGTTCTGCTGATTATGGCGTCCGAAAATGCTGCTGTGATTTGGAAAAATCTTACCTATCTCCGTGGGTTATGGTGATTAAGGCGAATGTGAGGACCATCCAAGGACTGCTTTGCCTTGCCTCAATAAAGATGCCATTTAGATACAATATTGTTGTAGTGGTTTTCACTGGTATTTTTATTGTCGGTTGCCGTCTATCTTTCGCCTGACCCTGGCGCCGTCGCATTTCTGCACCGGCCGCCGCGACTTCTGGAAGCAAAATGGCTGAGACGAGCGAAACCCTGTTGCTGCGGGCTCCGGTGAGCGGAGTGCTGCTTCCCCTCGCGGCCGTGCCGGACCCGGTCTTTGCCGACGGCATGTTCGGCGACGGCCTGGCCATCGACCCCCTGAGCGACACGCTGGTGGCGCCTTGCGACGGCACCATCGTCCACCTGGCCGCCACCGGCCACGCCCTGACGCTGCAGGCTCCGTGCGGGGCGCAGGTGCTGCTCCATGTCGGCATCGATACGGTGTCGCTGCGCGGCGAAGGCTTTGCGCCTTGCGTGGCGCAGGGCGCTGCCGTGCGCCAGGGGGATGCGCTGATCCGTTTCGATGTCGACCGTGTCGCGCAGCAGGCGTCGAGCCTGGTGACGGTGATGGCAATCGCCAATGGCGATGCCTTCACGGTCGCCGGCAGGACCGGCGCGGCGCAGGCCGAGGCGGGCCGCACGGTGCTGCTGCAGGTGCGTGCCGCGGGTGCCGCGGCGCCCGCGCAGGAAGACCACGCGAGCGCAGCCGAACTGCGGCGCACGGTCACGCTCGCCTGCCCTGGCGGCTTGCACGCGCGGCCCGCGGCACGGGCGCGCGAAGCCGCGCGCGGCCTGGACGCCGCCGTCGCATTGCACTACGGCGGCCGGCAGGCGAGCCTGGCCAGCCTGGTGGCGCTGCTGGGCCTGGCCGCCGACGAGGGCGCCGCGGTCGAGCTGGTGGCGACCGGCCGCGATGCCGGTGCCGCGCTTGATGCGGTCGCATACGAACTGCAGCGCGCCGGCGTGGGCGAAGAAGAACCCGTGCCCACGGTGGCCGCACCGATTGCGCAGCCTGGGCCGGGCGCCGGCCTGCCGGCGGATGGCATCCCCGGCGTGGCTGCCGCCCCCGGCATCGCGATCGGCACGCTGCACTGGTGGCGCGAGACCACGCCGGAGCCGGCCGAGGCCGGCCAGGGCATTGCTGCCGAGCGCGAGGCCCTGCGCGCCGCGCTGGCGGCCATCGACGCCCAGCTGGCGCATGAGAGCGAAGCCGCCACCGCACGCCGCGCCGGCGCCGAGGCCGGCATCTTCGCCATGCATCGCGCGCTGCTGGAAGACCCGGCACTGCAGGCCGCGGCCGAGACCATGATCGCCGCCGGCAAGAGCGCGGGCTTTGCCTGGCGCGAGGCCACCCGGGCCGAAGCCGCCATGCTGTCCGCGATGGCCGACCGCCGCATGGCCGAACGCGCTGCCGACCTGCTGGACCTGGGCAAGCGCGTGCTGCGTGCGCTGGCCCCGGCGGGCAGTGTCCCGGTCCAGCTGCCCGCACCGGCCGCCGACGGCGATGTCATCGTGCTGGCCGCCGGGGAATTCACGCCGTCCGACCTGACCGGACTGGACCGCACCCGGGTTGCCGCACTGGTGATGGCGCGCGGCGGCCCGACCTCGCACGCGGCCATCATCGCGCGTCAGCTCGGCATCCCTTGCCTGGTGGCTCTGGGCAGCGCGCTGGAGCGCCTGCAGGACGGCACGCCGGTAATCGCCGACGGCGACAGCGCCCGCCTGCACGCCTGCCCCGATGCGCATTTGCTGGCCGCCGCCGCCAACGCCGTCAGGCTGCGCGCGCAGCAGCGCGAGGCCGACCTGCGCGCCGCGCACGCCGCGGCCAGCACCCGCGACGGCGTGCCTATTGAGGTGGCCGCGAATATCGGCAGCCTCGACGACGCCCGCAATGCCGTGGCGCATGGTGCCGACGCGGTCGGCTTGCTGCGCACCGAACTGCTGTTCCTGCACGGCGACGCAGCCCCCGCGGCGGCGGACCACACCGCCAGCTGCCAGGCCATTGCCGATGCCCTGCAGGGCCGCAGCGCGATCGTGCGCACGCTTGATATCGGCGCCGACAAGGACGCCGCCTGGCTGCACCTGCCTGCCGAAGACAACCCCGCCCTGGGCCTGCGCGGCGTGCGCCTGGCGCAGGTGCGCCCGCAACTGCTGGACGACCAGCTGCGCGGCCTGCTTGCAGTGCGCGCGAGCGGGCCGCTGCGCATCCTGCTGCCGATGGTCAGCGAGGTCGGCGAACTGCTGGCCTGGCGCGAACGCATCCGTGCGCTGGCGGCCGAAGCCGGTACCGATCCCGAGATCGAGGTCGGCGTGATGATCGAAGTCCCTTCCGCCGCGCTGCTGGCCGACCAGCTGGCCGAGCACGCCGATTTCTTCTCGATCGGCACCAACGACCTGACCCAGTACACCCTGGCCATTGACCGCTGCCAGCCGGAGCTGGCGGCACGCATGGATGGCCTGCATCCCGCGGTGCTGCGCATGATCGCCGCCACCACCGAGGGCGCCGCGCGCCACGGGCGCTGGGTAGGCGTGTGCGGCGCGCTGGCGGGCGACCCGCTGGCCGTGCCGGTGCTGGTCGGGCTGGGCGTGACCGAGTTGTCAGTCGACGCCGGGCTGGTGCCGGGCGTCAAGGCGCGCGTGCGCGCGCTCTCGCATGCCGATTGCCGGCAGCGCGCAGGCGAATTGTTGCGGCTGCCGTCAGCCGCCGCGGTGCGCGACGCGTGCCGCCGCTACTGGCCGGCATAAGCGCCGGTCGACCACAACCCAATACGCGCCACGCGCGCACAGATTCGGAGAACGCCAATGAAGATGGACCTGCTGCCCAGGGTGCAACGCCTGGGCGCCACGCTGATGCTGCCGATTGCCGTGCTGCCCGTGGCCGGCCTGCTGCTGCGCCTGGGCCAGCCCGACGTATTCGACATCAAGCTGATGGCCGAGGCCGGCAACGCGGTCTTTGCCAACCTGGCCCTGCTGTTCGCGATCGGCGTGGCGGTGGGCTTTGCGCGCGACAACAACGGCGCGGCGGCACTGGCCGGCACCATCGGCTACCTGGTGCTGACCACGGTGCTGAAGACCATCGACAAATCGCTCGACATGGGCGTGCTGGCCGGCATCGTCGCCGGCGCGGTGGCGGGTGGGCTCTACAATCGCTATCGCAATGTCGCGCTGCCACCCTATCTGGGCTTCTTTTCCGGCAAGCGCTTCGTTCCCATCGTCACCGCGCTGTGCTGCCTGCTGCTGGGCATCGTGCTGGCCTATGCGTGGGCGCCGGTGCAGGCCGGCATCAACGCGGCCGGCGCGTGGCTGACCACGGCGGGCTCGGCCGGCGCCTTGGTGTTCGGGCTGCTGAACCGGCTGCTGCTGGTCACCGGGCTGCACCACCTGATCAATACCCTGGCGTGGTTCGTGTTCGGCAACTACGCCGATCCGGCCACGGGGGCGGCGGTATCGGGCGACCTGCACCGCTACTTTGCCGGCGACCCCGGCGCAGGCCTGTTCATGACCGGCTTTTTCCCGGTGATGATGTTCGGCCTGCCCGCGGCCTGCCTGGCGATGTACCACGAGACGCCGCCGGCGCGGCGCGCGCTGGTTGGCGGCATGCTGTTCTCGATGGCACTGACCTCGTTCCTGACCGGCATCACCGAGCCGATCGAGTTCAGCTTCATGTTCCTGGCGCCGGTGCTGTACGGCCTGCATGCGCTGATGACCGGCCTGTCGATGGCGCTGTGCCATGCGCTCGATATCCGGCTGGGCTTCACCTTCTCGGCCGGCGCGATCGACTATGTGCTGGGCTACGGGCTGTCCAGCCGCGGCTGGCTGGCGATTCCGCTGGGGCTGGCCTATGCGCTGGTCTATTACGGGCTGTTCCGCTTCTTTATCCGCCGCTTCAACCTGCTGACGCCGGGCCGCGATGAAGTGGTGCCCGTGGCGGCCGCCGGCGGTGCCGCGCAGCCGGCCGCGGGCAGCGTGGCGCAACAGTATGTCGAAGCGCTGGGCGGCCCTGCCAACCTGGTCGTGGTCGATGCCTGCACCACGCGTCTGCGGCTGAACGTGGCCGACATCGGCGCGGTGTCCGAGCCGCGGCTCAAGGCACTGGGCGTACGCGGCGTGCTCAAGCGCCCGCCCAATGTGGTGCAGGTGGTGATCGGGCCGCAGGCCGAGCAGGTTGCCGGTGATATCCGCGCGGTGCTGCAGCAGGCGCCGCAGGCCACGGCCGTGGTGGCTGCTGCGCCCGCCGTTGCTACCCAGGCGTCCGTGCCGGCTGCCGGTGCTTTCGATCCCGCCTGGTGGATCGATGCGCTGGGCGGCGCCGCCAATATCGCCTCGGTCGGCGTGGTGGCACTGACGCGGCTGCGCGTGGTGGTGCGCGAGCGCGCCCGGGTGCGCGCCGACCACCTTGCGGGCAGCCAGCTGATGTGGATCGGCGATGACACCGCCCATATCGCCTTCGGCCATGCGGCAGACGGACACGCTGCCGCCTTCGAGCGCGCCCTGCAGGCCATGCCCACCTGACCCCCGCCGCCGCAGCCGTGCGGCTGGGGTCGACCTTCCCCATCGGCAACAACAACGACGGCCGCGACGACAGCCGCGCCGGTGGATACCGTCTGCTTATCCAGGAGTCATTGATCGTGAAACGCATTGCACTGACGGCGCTGCTCGCAGCGTCGGCCGGGGGCGCCTGCGCCCAGTCCGCCGGCACCGGCATCACCTTGTATGGCCGCGCCGTGGCCGGCCTCGACTATGTCAACGGCATCGCCCGCCCGGGCGGCGACGTGGACACCTTCCGCTTCGGCAGCAACCAGTACGGCGTCAGCTTCTGGGGCATGCGCGGCGCAGAAGACCTTGGCGGCGGCCTGCGCGGGGTCTTCAACCTGGAGGGCATGATCACCTCCGGCACCGGGCGCTCCGATCCGCTGTTCAACCGGCGCGCGCAAGTGGGCCTGGCCAGTAACGACTGGGGCACGCTGCTGCTGGGCCGGGCCATGAGCCTGACCGACGACGAGAGCGGCGCGATCGACCCGATGGGCCTGCAGGCCAGCTCGGTCGCGACGCTGGTCTATGGCCGCAACTGGGGCTCGCGCACCAATGCCGTGACCTACAACTCGCCGGTGTGGGGCGGGCTGAGTGTGCGCGCGCAGGCCGGCAGCGACGGCGTGGCGGGCAGCTTCAACAGCGGCAAGCAGTTGAGCGCGGCCGTCAAGTACGCGCAGGGCAACCTGAGCCTGACCGGCATCTACGAGGAACTGCGCGACACGCAGGGCCGCATGGACAACCTGTATGTCAACTCGCGCCAGTACACGCTCGGTGGCAGCTATGCGCTGAACAACCTGCGCCTGTTCGCCGGCTATAACCTGACCGTGTCCTCGGGCGATACCGTGGCCACGCCGGAGAACCCCTACGCCGCCACGCGCAGCCAGATGGCATGGGTCGGCGCCAACTACCGCCTGCTGCCGGCGCTGACGCTGCTGTCCGGCGTCTACTACGCCACCCTGAACAATGGCGGCGGGCATGGCACGCTTGTCACACTGGGCGCAAAGTATGACTTGTCGAAGCGCACCTCGCTGTATGGCACGGTGGCGTCGGTGTTCAACTCGCGCAATGCCACCTTCTCGGTGGAGGCGTCGCCGGACACCATGCCGGGCGCCGGGGCGAACCAGCAGGGCGCCTATGCCGGCATCATCCACCTGTTCTGACGGTGGCTGGCCGGTGATCTGAATGTATTGGAGAGTATTGCCATGAAAGGAAACATCCTGACGCCGGCCGGCTGGATCTTCGGAGAGATCCATGCCGGCCCGGACGGACGCATCGCGCGCATCGAGGGCGTGCCCGCCTCGCCTGAGCACAACGATGCCCCGTACGTGCTGCCGGGGTTTGTCGACCTGCTCAACCACGGCGGCGGCGGCAAGGACTTCATGGATGGCGAGGCCGCGGTGCCGGTGATCCTGCGCGCGCATGTGCGCTTTGGCACCACCAGCCTGCTGGGCAGCACCATGACCTCGCCGCACGACGTGCTGCTGCCCGCACTGCAAGCGCTGAACCGCGCCTGCGCGCAGCGCCCGCCCGGCGCGGCGCGCATGCTGGGCGTGCACCTGGAAGGGCCGTATATCAACCCCGGCAAGCTGGGCGCGCAGCCCGATACCTCGGCCACTGCCACGCCGGAAGAACTGGAGCAGTACCTCGGCGCCGCGCCGCTGAAGGTGGTGACGCTGGCGCCCGAACTGCCGGGGCATCTGGACATCATCCGCCTGCTGGTCGCGCGCGGCGTGCGCGTGCAGCTGGGCCACACGCTGGGCACCTATGAGGACGCGGTGGCCGCGCTGGATGCCGGCGCCAGCGGCTTCACCCACCTGTTCAACGCGATGACCCCGCTGCAGCACCGCGCGCCCGGCATGGTGGCGGCAGCGCTGGCCCATGCCGAGTTTGCCGAGCTGATCCCCGACCTGCTGCACGTTCATCCGGGCGCGATCCGCGCCGCGCTGCGCGCGATTCCGCGGCTGTATGCGGTGACGGACGCCACCGCCGCCGCGGGCATGCCGGACGGCGTGTACCACCTGGGCAGCCAGACCGTCTACAAGGTCCACGGCAGCGTGCGCCTGGCCGATGGCACGCTGGCCGGCAGCGTGCTGACCATGGACCAGGCGCTGCGCAACTTCGTGTCGATCGGGCTGGACCTCGCCGATGCGTCGCGGCGCGTTTCGCTGTATCCGGCCCAGTACCTGGGCATGTCCGACCGCGGCATGCTGGCACAGGGCTGCTGGGCCGACGTGGTCGTGCTGGACCGCGCGCTCTTGGTGCGCACCGTTTATGTCGAAGGAGAATGCTGTGTCGAGAATGCTTGAAGAGGCGCTGAGCGCGCCGGCCGTGGTGGCCGCGCAGTTGGCGCAGGCGCCGCGCGTGGCCGCGCTGGCTGCGCAACTCGCCGCGCAGGCCTGGCCCGCGGCGCTGACCGTGGCGCGCGGCAGCTCGGACCATGCCGCCAGCTACTTCGCCACGCTGGTCACGCGCCGGCTGGGCGTGCCGGTGGCCTCGCTGCCGATGTCGACGGTGACGCTGCACGACAGCGCGCTGCGCGTGGCCGGGCAGCTGGCGGTGGCGTTCTCGCAGTCGGGCCGCAGCCCCGACCTGGTCGAGACCATGCAAGCGCTGCGCGACGGCGGCGCCGCCACCGTGGCGCTGGTCAACGCGCCCGATTCGCCGCTGGCGCAGGCGTGCGCGCATGAACTGCCCCTGCTTGCCGGCCCCGAGCAGAGCGTGGCCGCGACCAAGAGCTATATCGCCATGCTGTCGATGTCGGCGCTGCTGGTGGGGCATCTCGAGGCCGCACGCAGCGGCGAGCACGAACTGGTCGATGCCTGCGCAGGCTTGCCGGCCGCGCTGGCGCAAGCGGCCGCGCAGGACTGGTCGGCGCTGGTGCCAGCGCTGCGCGACGTCGAGCGCATGATCGTGCTGGGCCGCGGCGCGGGCCTGGCGATCGCGCAGGAAGCGGCGCTCAAGCTCAAGGAGACCTCCGGCATCCAGGCCGAGGCTTTCTCCGGCGCCGAAGTGCGGCATGGCCCGATGGAAATCATCGGCGACGGCTACCCGCTGCTGGTGTTCGCGCCGCGCGGACCGGAACAGGCGGGACTGCTGGCGCTGGCCGCCGAGATGCGCAAGCGCGGTGCGCGCGTGCTGCTGGCGGCGCCTCCTGGCACGGTTGATGCGGAGCTGCCCCTGGAGTTGCCGCTGGTGCCGGCCGGCCATCCGCTGCTCGATCCGGTCTGCGCCATCCAGGGCTTCTATGTCGCGGCGCAGGCGCTGGCGCTGGCACGCGGCCGCAATCCCGACCAGCCGCAGTACCTGCGCAAGGTGACCGAGACGCGCTGAGCCGGCCCATACCGCCCCAATACCGCCCCATGCCGCCCCGGCAAGCAAGGAGTCCGTCATGCAAACCACCCGAACCGCCTCTTCTTCCGGCACTGCCGACGCGCGGCCACTGGACCTCGTCATCTTCGGCGGCGCCGGCGACCTGTCGGCACGCAAGCTGCTGCCATCGCTCTACATGTGCCACCGCGACGGCAACCTGCCCGACGGCACCCGCATCATCGGCGTGGGCCGGCACCGCTGGGACCGCGAGGCCTTTGTCAATTTTGCCGATGAAAGCGCACAACCCTTTGTCGAAGCGCGCTATCTCGAGCCGGCCAAATGGCAGACCTTCCTGCAGCGGCTGGATTTCGTGCACGTTGACGCGTCGCAGTCCGGGGACTATCCGGCGCTGGCCGCGCAACTGCGCCAGGAGGCGCTGCGCATCTATTACATGGCGATGCCGCCGGGCTTGTTCGCGGCCACCTGCGACAACCTTGCCAGCCATGGCCTGATCGCCAACGACACCCGGCTGGTGCTGGAAAAACCGCTGGGCGTGGACCTGGCCTCGGCCATCGGCATCGGCGAGGTGGTCAGCCGCTACTTCAGCGAGGACCGCACCTACCGGATCGACCACTACCTGGGCAAGGAAACGGTGCAGAACCTGATGGCGCTGCGCTTCGGCAATTCGATCTTCGAGCCGCTGTGGCGCACGCCGTTCGTGCGCAGCGTGCAGATCACCGTGGCCGAGACCGTGGGCGTGGGCACGCGCGGCGGCTTCTACGACGAGGCCGGCGCCATGCGCGACATGGTGCAGAACCACCTGCTGCAGCTGGTCAGCATCCTGGCGATGGAGCCGCCGGCAGCGCTCACCTCCGATGCGGTGCGCGATGAAAAGCTCAAGGTGCTGCGCTCGCTGCGGCCGATGTCGCCCGAGGACGTACGCCGCAATACCGTGCGCGGCCAGTACACCGCGGGCGCCATCGCCGGCGAGCTGGTGCGCGGCTATCTGCAGGAAGAAGGCATTCCGCCAGACAGCCGCACCGAGACCTTCGTCGCGATGCGCGCCGAGCTCGGCACGTGGCGCTGGAACAAGGTGCCGTTCTATCTGCGCACCGGCAAGCGCATGCAGGAGCGCGTGACTGAGGTGGTGATCAACTTCGCCGAGGTGCCGCATTCGATCTTCGATGCCGGCAGCACGCTGCAGCCCAACCGCATGGTGATCCGGCTGCAGCCGGAAGAGTCGGTGCGGCTGACGCTGATGGTCAAGCAGCCAGGCGAGGGCATGAAGCTGAAGCCGCTGAGCCTGGCGCTGAACCTGGACTCGGCCTTCACCACCCGGCGCGCCGAAGC
This sequence comes from Cupriavidus sp. FW305-27, assembly GCF_058787995.1. NCBI lineage: Bacteria > Pseudomonadati > Pseudomonadota > Betaproteobacteria > Burkholderiales > Burkholderiaceae > Cupriavidus > Cupriavidus sp. FW305-27. The sequence continues at coordinate 3,009 of NZ_JBYTAG010000023.1, read as the reverse complement.
CTACGAGCGCCTGCTGCTCGACGTGATACGCGGACGGCTGGCGCTGTTCGTGCGGCGCGACGAACTGCAGGCCGCCTGGACCTGGGTCGACCCGATCCTGGAAGCGTGGCGCCAGCAGGACGAAGGCCCGCGCCCCTATACCGCCGGCACCTGGGGCCCGGCGGCTTCGTCGGCGTTCATGGCGCGCGAAGGCGTGCAGTGGTCTGAGGAGGCGTGATGCGGCTGACCGAACGCGGGCTGCGACGCTGGCTTCGCTTGTAGCTTAGGCCGAGGCATTCAACCGCCCGCCATCCGCAACGCTCGCCGGTACTGGATCGCCTCGCCCACATGCGTGGCGGTCAGCACCTGGGCACCTTCCAGGTCCGCGATGGTGCGGGCCACCTTCAGCACGCGGTAGTACGACCGCGCCGACCACGCCAGCCGCGTCATCGCGCCGCGCAGCAGTGCCTGCGCCTGTGCTTCCATCGTGCAGTGCTGTTCGATCTCGCGTCCGCCCAGTTCATTGTTGGGCTTGCCCTGCCGGGCCAGCTGGCGCTCGCGCGCGGCCAGCACGCGGGTGCGCACCACGGCGCTGGGTTCGCCAGGCGGGCCGTCGAGCATCTCGCCCTGGTCCTGCGCTGGGACTTCCACCTGCAGGTCGATGCGGTCGAGCATCGGGCCGGAGATGCGGGACTGGTAGCGCCGCACCTGGTCGGGCGTGCAGCGGCAGGGGCGGTCGGGATGGCCGAGGTAGCCGCACGGGCAGGGGTTCATCGCCGCGACGAACTGGAAGCAGGCGGGGAAGTCGGCGTGGCCGGCGGCGCGGGCGATGGTGATGCGGCCGGATTCCAGCGGCTCGCGCAGGACTTCCAGCACCCTGCGGTCGAATTCGGGCAGCTCGTCCAGGAACAGCACGCCGTGGTGCGCCAGCGAGATCTCGCCCGGGCGCGGGTTGCCGCCGCCGCCGACCATGGCCGGCCCCGATGCCGTATGGTGCGGCGACCGGAACGGGCGCTGGCCCCATAGCGCGGTGCGGAAGCCGCCCGGCGTCAGGCTCATGACCGCGGCGGACTCCAGTGCTTCCTGCAGCGTCATCGGCGGCAGCAGCCCGGGCAGGCGCTGCGCCAGCATCGACTTGCCGGTGCCCGGCGGGCCCACCAGCAGGGCGGAATGCTGGCCGGCGGCGGCCACTTCCATGGCCCGGCGCGCCTGGGCCTGGCCGCGTACGTCGCGCATGTCGGGGCCGCGGTCCGTGGCGGCGGGCAGCAACGCCGGCATGGAGCGGGGCAGCCGCGCGTCGGGCAGGGGGCAGAGATGGTCGCACGCCTGGCGCAGCGTCGCGGCGGCATGCACCGCCAGGTCCTCGATCAGCGCGGCTTCGGCGCCATTGCCTGCGGCCACCAGGAAGGCGCGCGGCGCCTCGCCGGCGGCGGCGCGGGCGGCGTTGTCGCGCGCCAGGCCCATGGCCATGGCCAGCGCGCCGCGCACGGGGCGCAGTTCGCCGGACAGGGACAGCTCGGCGGCGAACTCATGAGCATCCAGTGCCTCGGACGGGATCTGGCCGCTGGCGGCCAGGATGCCCAGCGCGATGGCCAGGTCGAAGCGGCCGGATTCCTTGGGCAGGTCGGCCGGGGCCAGGTTGACGGTGATGCGGCGGTTGGGGAACTCGTAACCGCTGTTGAGGATGGCGGCGCGCACGCGCTCGCGGCTTTCGCGCACGCCGGTGTCGGCCAGGCCGACGATGGTGAATGCCGGCAGGCCGTTGGCGAGGTGGGTCTCGACCCGCACCGGCGGCGCGGCGATGCCGGTCAGTGCCCGGCTGCGTAGGACGGCAAGGCTCATGTCATCGAACTGTTAACGAAAAAGGCCGCCAGGAGTGGCGGCCTTCAGGCGGCGGGTTGGATCGGGCAGGACCGGCGTGCTCACGCGCCCCCGGTCGAGTCCACCGAGCCGGCGCCGGGCGTGATGCCGGCGCGGCGCTCAAGCTCCGCCACGCGGCCCTCCAGTTCCTCCAGGCGGGCGCGGGTGCGGGCCAGCACCTGCGACTGGACGTCGAATTCCTCGCGCGTGACCAGGTCCAGCTTGGCAAAGCCCTGGGTCATCATGCTGCGCACGTTCTTTTCGATGTCCCTTGCCGGCGAGTTGCGCAGCGCCTCGCTGACCTTGTTCTGCAGGTCGTTGAAGAGATCGGTCGGTTTCATGGTTTCTCCTTTGCGCACCTAACTGGTGCCAATCCGGGTGGGCATCTGGCGTTTAGCGCGCTTTCGCACAGGAATTGGGCGCCCCGATTGCGGGCGCGCGGCCTGGGTGTCGCGCACGCGGCCACCGTCAGGACTCAATTATCGCCCGTGAGGCACGTGGGCGAAAGCTCCGGCGCATCCGCGTTCACACCTTTTAACCTGATCTGGCTTCGCTGCAGGGCAGATTCAAGTCTGGCTTTGGTCACGGCACGCCATCACGGCCAACATGGGCCGCCGATTTCCGAAGAGCTGGCATGGCAGTTGCAGTAGTTGGTGCGCCAGCGTCATTGAATCACCGAAATCCAAGAAACGAAATCCGAGCCTCAGGAAAAAAGGAGAAGAAACCCATGAAGAAGTTGGCCCTTGCAGTCAGCGCGCTTGTCCTGACCAGTGCCGCCGCCACCGCCCACGCGCAAAGCACGGACGCGGCGGCCCCGGCACCGGCCGCCGCCGCTGCCGAGCCGGCATCGCCGCATACGTTCACGGCCAACGTGTCGCTGGTCTCGGACTACCGCTATCGCGGCATCAGCCAGACCAACCTGCGCCCGGCCATCCAGGGTGGCTTTGACTACGCCCACGAAAGCGGCTTCTATCTGGGCAACTGGAACTCCAGCATCAGCTGGCTCGAGGATGCCAACCCGGCGGTCTCGGCCCCGGTCGAGATGGATTTCTACGGCGGCTTCAAGAACACCTTCAAGGTTGCCGGCACCGAATTCAGCTATGACCTGGGCGTGCTTGAGTACTACTACCCGGGCGGCTACAACAACCCGCGCCCGTACACCACCGAGCT